>JASHUI010000856.1:0-6134 GCA_030040095.1 Streptosporangiaceae bacterium
TCGGCCAGCTCGGCGGCGAGCGCGCTCTCCGGCGCGGGCTTGAGCGTCGCGGGGTTCCCATCCCACCAGCCGCCGTAGAGCCGCCAGACGTTGCGCACCACGAACTCGGGCTCGTCGTAGACCGGCCGCAGGTACGGCCGGGACTCCAGGCCGGCGGGCGGCCGGACAGAGTGGATGGCGTCGTCCAGGCGGCCGCCGCGGTTCATCACCTCGAGGGTCTGGTCGACCAGCGCGTCCAGCAGCTCGGCGGTGTCGGTGAGGGCCTGCCGGACGCGGTCGGCCCCCATCACCGGCAGGCCGTGACCGGGCAGCAGGTACTCCGGCCGCAACTCGATCATCCGCCGCAGCGCGTCCGCCCACTCTCTCGGATAGCGCTGGACCTTCTGCGGGTTGCCGGCGTTCGGCGAGGCCCAGATGAACAGGTCGCCGCAGCACAAAACCTTCCGGTCGGCCAGCCAGGTCACGGTGTGATCATCGGTCTCGCCCTTCTCGTGCCGCAGGACGAACCGGCTCCCGCCGACCTCCAGTTGCAGCTCGTCCCGGTAGGTCCGGTCCGGGTACCGGTAATCGGTCGGCCATCGCAGTTCGCTGAGACCGAACTGGCGCTGGTTGATCACCTCGTTGTAGCCGGTGGTCAGCAGGTACCGGTCGAACCGCCGCGGCAGCGCCTCGTGCGCGACCACGACCGGCTTGGGCAAGTTCCGGTCGGCGGCCTCCGCCTCCCAGGCCGGGATCCCGCCGACGTGATCGATGTGGCCGTGTGAGTACACGGCGGTGTTCAGCCGCTGGCTGGTCCACCGGCGAAGCTCGGTGTGGACGGCCGCCGCGACGAACGAGCTCCCCGTGTCCACCAGCACCAGTCCGTCCAGGGTGGTGAACGCCGACACGTTGGCGAAGGATGGGACGAAGGCCACGCCCTCGCAGATCTCGGCAAGCCCGCCCAGGTGACTGACCGGGTGATACTCGCTGCTGGGTACCTCGCCACGCCAGAGCCGGTCGGTCAGCTCCAGGATGTCACCGGGCATGCTCAGAACACGGTCCAGGTCATCGCGCCAGCCTGCCAGACGCGACGCTTGCGGGCTAGCGGCGCGCGCGCCAGCCGGCGCCGAGCCCGGCGAGATGCAGGGAGACGCAGATGAGCCCCAGGATCACCAGGCTGGCCGGCGCGAACACCGCGTCGGTCGCCGTTGCGGTAACCCGGACGATGAATGCGATGGCGAAAATAATGACGGCGAGTATGGCAAGCATTTGCAGTACCTCCGGCTAGGGCTTTCCGCTCAGCGTGGTCGGGAATTATTGACTTGGCTGGGGCAGCTTGCAGGAAACCTTCGGGTTCACGCCCACGTAGTTCAGCGGCCCGGCGAGAATGGTCACCGCGATGGTGCCTGCCTTGGCGCAGTTCGCAGGGGAGCTGCTGTAGTAGTTCCGCTGGCCGCCGGCGATAGCGCCGATAATCAGCCAGATGACGAGTATCACAGATCCGATTCTCATGCCTCACACCTGTAGGGCGGGAATACCGCTGTCCATTGGAGCTTGATTCACGGAGTGCTAGCTACCGCGGAATAAGATCCGTAAACCTTAAATAAAGGCGGCGGCACGAAAGCCAGATCGGACGGCTCGCGGCACCAGCGAGCGCGACGGCAGCGCCGGGCCCGACCGGGGGGCCGGTCTGGAGCCGGCCTGGCGCGAGTCGGGGCGTAACGGACCGCGGCATGTCGGCCGGGTGGCCGACCGGATCACGTGCGGACGGACGGCCCCGGCTGCAGTTGCGGCGCGGGGGCGCCCGCCCCGGCGCGGGTCTCCGCCTGCCTGGCCAGGGGACCCCAGCGGAGCAGGGCCGCGCAGACGATGCCGCCGCCGGCGAAGATGCCCGCCGTCCACCAGAAGGCGGTCGTGTAGCCGTGCACGGCCGCGGCGGCCAGCAGTGCCGCCCGCCCCGCCGTCGAGCCGGCGATGGCCGGGCTCAGGTGGCTGACGATGTAGGCCGCGGTCGCGCTGGTGGCGATGGTGTTGAGCAGGGCGGTGCCGATGGAGCCGCCCAGTTGCTGGCCGACGTTCAGGGTGGCGGAGGCGACGCCGGCGTCGCCCCCGGCCACCCCGAAGGTTCCGGTGTTGATCGACGAGGGCATCGACAGGCCGATGCCGGTGCCGGTGACCAGCAGGGGTCCGAGCACGGTGGACGCGTAGCTGGAGTGCACGCCGATCCGGGTGAGCCAGGCCATCCCGCCCGCCGCGATCAGCATGCCCGCCCCGACCAGCAGCTTGGGCCCGATGCGGGGCATCAAGACGATGTTGGAGACCTGGGCGAAGAGCATGACCATGGCGATCGTCGGCAGGAACGCGACGCCGGTCATCACCGGCGAGTAGCCGAGAATCGTCTGCAGGTAGTAGGTGAGGAACAGGAAGATGCCGAACAGGGCCGCGCCGGTCACCAGCACCGCCAGGTAGGCGCCGCCGCGGTTGCGGTCGAGCACGATCCGCGGGGGGAGCAGCGGGTGGTCCGCCCGGAACTGCCAGGCAGCGAACGCGGCCAGCAACGCGCCGCCTGCGGCCAGGAAGCCCCAGGCCGACGGGGTGTGCCAGTTGTGGCTCGCGGCGTTCGAGAGCCCGTAGACCAGGCAGAACATCGATCCGGACACGAGCAGCACGCCGGGCACGTCCAGCCGGGCCGGGCCCGCGGCCGGCCTTTGGGCGGACAGGAAGACCGAGGCGCCGGCCGCCGCCAGGGCGGCGAACAGCAGGTTCACGTACAGACACCAGCGCCAGTCGAGATACTCGGTCAGCAGCCCGCCGAGCAGCAGGCCCACCAGGCCGCCGCCCCCGGCAATGGCCCCGAACACGCCGAACGCCCGGCCCCGCTCCCTCGGGTCGCTGAACGTCGTGGTGAGCACCGACAGCGCCGCCGGGGCCAGCAGCGCGCCGAACGCGCCCTGGCAGGCCCGGGCGGTGATGAGCATGGCGAAGTTGACCGACGCGCCGCCCACCGCGGAGGCCACCGCGAACCCGGTCAGGCCGGTGAGGAACGTCATTTTCCGGCCGAACAGGTCGCCGAGCCGGCCCCCGAACAGCAGCAGGCTGCCGAACGTGAGCGCGTAGGCCGTGATCACCCACTGCCGGTCCACGTTCGAGAAGTGCAGCGCCCTCTGGGCCGACGGCAGCGCGATGTTCATGATCGTGATATCGAGCACGATCATGAGCTGGGCGATCCCCACGACGCCCAGCACCCACCACCGCCGCCCGTCGCCCTGGCCCGCCTGCGCGGCGGGGACGGCGCCACCGCGAACGCTGTCTGCGGTCATCGAGCTACCCCCATCTGGAGAGCACATCTCCGCTTATGCTCAGACACTAACAAAAGCGGAGGTGCCACCTCCACTCAGGGTACGATGTCGTCGTGAACGGCAACCAACCGGCCGCTGGCCGCGAGGAAGACGAGGGCGTCGGGGCCTGCGGATCCAGTCCCGCGGCGCGGGTGCTGCGCCGGGACGCCGAGCGGAACCGGCAGCGGATCCTCGAGGCCGCGGCCGAGGTCTTCACCGAGCGGGGGCTGGAGGCCACCCTCGATGACGTGGCCCGCCACGCGGGCGTGGGCGTGGGCACGGTGTACCGGCGGTTCCCTGACAAGGCGTCGCTGGCCGATGCGCTGTTCGACGAGCGCATCGATGCGCTGGCGGACATGGCCGAGCAGGCCAGGGAACAGCCGGACGCCTGGGCCGCGCTGGTGTCGTTCCTCGAGCGCTCCACCGAGATGCTGGCCGGCGATCGCGGCCTGCGCCAGATCCTGCTGTTCGCCGCGCAGGGCCACGACCGCGTCGCCTCGGCCCGGGGCCGGATCCGGCCGGCCATCGACAGCCTGGTGAAGCGAGCTCAGGCCGACGGCCAGGTCCGGGCCGACCTCGCGGCCACCGACGTCCCGATCATCGAGTTCATGCTGGCCGCGGTCTGTGAGTACACGCGGCACGTGCGGCCCGCGGTGTGGCGCCGGTACCTGCCGCTGCTGCTGGACGCCCTGCGGCCGGCCCGCGACGCGGCCACGCCGATGGCCGAGCCGGAGCTGAGCCCGGACGAGATGTTCCAGGTCCTGAACTCGAACCCGCTCGGCCGGAACCAGGCGCACAAGGCCGCGGCACGCGGTCTAGATGCTCCACAGGGCCTGGGTGGGGGAGAGCCGGGCGGCGCGGATGGCGGGCAGCAGCCCGGCCAGTGCGCCGATGAGCAGCGTCGCGGCCAGTCCGCCGGCCCAGGCCTCGGGCGGGATGACCGTGGCCCAGCCCTTGCTGTGGGCGTAGATGGCCGTGGCGGCGGCGCCGACGATGATCCCGACCACGCCGCCGAGCAAGGCCAGCATGACCGCCTCGGCCAGGAACTGGATCCGGATGTGGCCGCGGGTCGCCCCCAGTGCCCGGCGCAGGCCGATCTCTGAGCGCCGTTCCAGGACCGCGATGACCATGATGTTGGCCACGCCGATGGCGCCGACCAGCAGCGCGACCGCGCCCAGGCCGAGGAAGAGCGTGTTGAACGCGCTCTTGGCGTCCACCTGGGCGACCAGCGCATTGGACGGCTGGGACACCTCCACGCCGCCCGGGTTCTCCGGGTTCGCCTGCGCGGCCAGCAGGTTGTCCACGGCGTTGACCTGGCTGTCGGTCACCTTGACGTAGACCGTGGACGGGTGGCCGTCGAAGCCGAGGTATTGCTCGGCGAAGGGGAAACCGACCAGCACAGAGGAGTCGATGTCCGGGGCCAGCACGTCCGGGTTCAGGATGCCGGTCACGTACAGCCATATCCCGCTGCTCCCGTTGATCCCGTCGATCCAGATCCGCTCGCCCTGGAACACCCGGTCGATGCCGAGCAACTGCGCCGCGGCCGCGCCGACCACGCAGACCGGCTCGCGAGCGGTCGCGGCATTGAGGTACGTCCCCTGTGACAGGCTGGTCCCGGCGGTGGCGGGCAGGTCCAGCGTGGAGGCATCCACGCTCAGCGCGTTGGTGTTCACCGCGGGGATCAGCGGCGTGCGGTAGGCGTTCGCGTTCGTCGCCCCGGTGTCCTGCACCTGGTAGACGCCGGACAGCCTGCCGATCATCGCCGGGGCGGCCAGCGGCAGTTCCGCGGTGCCGCCGGAGAAGTTCTGGCCGTTCTCCACCGTCAGCAGGTTGGTGCCCAGCGCGGCGATCTCCGCGTTCAGCCCGGCCGCGGAGGACGAGGACAGCCCGAGCACCGCCACGATCGCCGCCACGCCGATCGCGATGCCCAGCGCCGACAGGGCGGCCCGGAGCTTGCGGGTGCGGATGCCCACCGCGGCCAGCCGGGCCAGGTCGGTGATCCGGAGCCGGGCCGGGGCGGGGGCGCCGGCGCCGAATGCCCTCGCGCTCACCGGGCTCCTCCGGCCGCCGTGTCGGAGATGACCCGCCCGTCCAGCATCCGTACCTGGCGGCGCATCCGGTTGGCGACCTGCTGGTCGTGCGTGACGACCATGATCGTGGTGGCCTCGGTCTCATTGAGCCGGCCGAGCAGGTCGAGGATGGCCGCGCCGGTGGCCTGGTCCAGGTTGCCGGTCGGCTCGTCGGCCAGCACGATGGCCGGCCGCCCGGCGATCGCCCGGGCGATCGCCACCCGCTGGCGCTCGCCGCCCGACAGCTGGGTAGGCCGGGCGCCCAGCTTGTGCCCCAGGCCCACCTCGGCCAGCGCGACCGCGGCCAGCTCGCGGCGCTGGGCCAGCCCTACCCCGGCGTACAGCAGCCCGTCGGCCACGTTGTCGATCACGCTCTGGTGCTCGGCGAGGAAGAACTGCTGGAACACGAACCCGATCCGGCTCGCCCGCAGCGCGGACACCTGCCGGTCGGTCATCCGGCCCACGTCAAGGCCGGTGACCCGCACCGCCCCGCTGGTCGCCCGGTCCAGGGTGCCCATCAGGTGCAGCAGCGTGCTCTTGCCGGAACCGGACGGGCCGATCACCGCGACCAGGTCCCCTTCCGTTACCGACACGCTCACCTGATCCAGCGCCCGGACCGGCGGCGATCCCGGGTACTCCTTCGTCACCCGCTCCAGTTCCAGGACCGCGCCTTCGCCACGCCCGGGATACTCGCTACCGCTCATGTCGCCGGCACCACGACGTCCTCGCCGGGGGTCAGCGCCCCGGT
>JASHUI010000857.1:0-11697 GCA_030040095.1 Streptosporangiaceae bacterium
CTTTTCTCCTCCCGGACGTCGCCCTAAAACTCCCGCACGGATGGCGTCGCCGAGTTCCGCCGAGTGCGGGGCGTCCGGCGGGCGCCGACCGACGCTGCTCGGGCTGGCCGCCTCCTGGCGGCGGGCCGGCCAAGGCGATGGCCAGCCCGGAGTCATCGCAGATCGCAGCGGGGCATGGCCTGCGCTTACCGTGCGAATGCCGGGGCGTCGCGCGGATGCCGGGGCGTCGTGCGACTGCCTCGGCGCCGCGCCGGCCACTTGACGGCGAAGCTGGCGGGCCCATGCGTAATGACCAGGTCCGGGCGCACAGTTTTCTTCGCCGCGTCACGAACGGAACCGGTAATTCACTGAGCGCGCCGACCGGCCGGGCCTCTGTACTGAAAGCCGCACTGGTGATAGCCTTCCATTTAAGGCGGCCTGTTCGACAAGCCTCACCGGGGTTCAGAGTTGCCGAAACATATTCTTTTTGTCAACGCAATGTACCCGGCGAAACGTCGCATGTTCGAAGCGGCGCGCCGGCTTGGCTTGACAATTACTGTTGTCGGGCCGGAGTTACCTGAGTGGGTGCGCGACTACGTGGACTGCTACGTCGACGCGCCGACCAGTGATCCCGCACACTTTGACGACGCTATGAAAGGGCTGCATCGGCGCAACGAACAGCGGCCCTTTGACGGTGTGGTGACGTTCTGGGACCACGGTGTCGTCGCCGCGGCGCACGTGGCTGAGGAGTTCGGGCTGCGCGGCTGCACGGTCGAGGGCGCCGAACAAGCGCGTAACAAGTACCGGATGCGCTCCGCGCTGGCCGCCCGCGGCATACCGCAGCCACGGTTCGCCCGGGTCACGTCGATGGCCGGCCTGGCCGCGTCGGGCGAGGAGTTCGGCTATCCGCTGATCTTCAAGCCGACCGGTGCGGCGGGCAGCGCCGGCGTGCTGACCATTACCGGGCCCGGCGAGGTCGCCGCCGCCTTCGAGACCGCCAGGACCTTCTTCACGCCGGATGCCGACGATCTGTTCGGCTACTACCCGGCGGAGTTCATCGCAGAAGAGTTCATGCCCGGCCCCGAGGTCAGCGTCGAGTGCCTCGTCATCGAGGGCGAGCCCCACGTGGTCGCGATGACAGATAAGTGGACGACCGAACCGGGCTACATCGAGTACCAGCACGCCGTGCCCGCTCGGCTGGCTGCCGTGGAGGCGCAGCGGGTGCGCGAGATCGCCCGCGCCGCGGTCCGCGCGATCGGGATCGGGACCGGCGGCGTGCATACCGAGGTGAAGCTCACGCCGGACGGCCCCAAGATCGTGGAGGTGAACGCCAGGCTCGCCGGGGACTACGTCGGCTCGCACCTCGTGCCGCTGGCCACCGGCGTGGACTTGGTCACCGAGACGATCAAGGCGTCGCTTGGTGAGCCGGCGAGCTTAGCATCCGGCGCGCAGCGAGCCGGCGGGGCCGCCATAAGGTTCCTGCTCTCCAGCCGCGCCGGGACGGTGCGTTCCTGGTCCGGAGTGGAGCAGGCGCGCCGCCAGGACGGCGTGGCCGAGGTGGCCCCGTCCAGGCCCGCGGGCGAGCGGATCCGGCTGCCACCGCACAACTTCTTCGAACTGCGCCTCGGTCATGTCATCACCCAGGCGCCCGATCCCGCGACGGCGGTAGCGCGGGCCGAGCACGCGGCGAGCCTGATCTCGGTGGAGGTCGCGTGACTTCAGCGCCGATGCTGCTGGTGCTGGGCGGCGCCAGCCACACCGCGGGCCAGGACTGCCTGCGGCAGGCAGCCCGGCTGGGCATCGAGGTCTGGCTCACCGACACGGCACGCAACCTGGCCGCCGGCGCTGATCTCGCCGCCGCGGCTGCCCGGCGCAGCGCCGTGGACTTCTATGACCCGGCGGCGTGCGTCGCCTGGGCCGTCCGGCAGGCCCGCAACACCCGCTTCCTGGGTGTGTACGGTTTCCGCGAGTTCGCGGTGGAATCCGTCGCCGCGACCGCCGCCGCGCTCGCGGTGCCCGGCAATCCGGTGCCCGCGGTGCGCCTCGTGCGGGACAAGTTCTCCTGTCGTACCGCCCTCGCCCGCCGCGGATTCGATCAGCCCGCGGTCGCGTGCTGCACGAGCCTGGCGGATGCCCGCGCGTTCGCGGCCGCGCATCCGCCCGGCCCGTGGGTCGTCAAGCCGCGCTCGGAGATGGGCAGCACCGGCCTGTCGCTGGTCCGCAGCGCGGACGAGATGCCCGGCGCCCTCGCCTATCTCGCCGCCGGCTGCTCGGCCGCCGCCCGCGAGCGGACGGCCGGCGACAACGGCGGCGCGCCGGAGTTCCTGGTCGAGACGTTCCAGCGCGGCGAGGAGTACAGCGCCGAAGGGCTCTTCATCGCCGGCCAGCCGCACGTGCTGACCATCACGGCCAAGCAGACCACCGGCGCTCCGCACTTCATCGAGACCGGCCACCGTATGCCCGCCGCGCTCGGTACGGAGCTGGCGCGAACCGCCCGCACCACGGTGTGCGACGCGCTGCGCGCCACCGGCCTGTGCTGGGGGATCTTCCACGTGGAGTTCTGGATCGACGGGGACTCGGTGGTGCTCGGGGAACTGCACGCGCGCCCGGGCGGCGACTACATCCATCTGATGACCCAGCTGGTGAACGGCATCGAGCTGCACGGAGCGGTGTTCGCCCAGATGCTCGGGCGAACGCCCGATCCCGGCGAGTGGCGGCCGCGCGGGGGCGCGGCGGTTCAGTACCTCAGCGCGGGCCGCGGGACGCTCACCGCAGTCACCGGCTGGGACCAGGTCCTGGCCAGCCCGGATTGCGTGCGAGCGGAGCTTGCGGTGCGGCCCGGACAGCGGCTCGAGTCGGCCACCAGTTCGGCCGGACGGACGGGGCTGGTGGTGTCCCGCGGCGTGTCGGCGCAGGACGCGGCGGAACGCGCCGCCCGGCTCGTGAGATTAGTGCGCTTCGAGGTCGCGCCGCCCGCCGCCGCGGACGCGGAGGCGCGCCGATGAGCGAGACCGTCGCCGCGCCTCCGGCGGCAGGCCCGGCGGCGGGCCCCCGGAAGGCCATGCTGACGCTGACCTGCGAGTGGACCATCAGCAACATCGGCTACTACGGGATGCTGTCGATCCTGCCGGTTTACTTCCTGCACACGCTGCGGCTCAGTCCGGCGCTGTCCGGCCTGCTCGTGCTGCTGACCTCGGTGTCGTTCCGGCTGAACCGGATCCTGCTCGCGTCGGTGGTGGACAAAATTCCGGCCCACCGGGCGACGGCCATCGCGCTGGCGGCGGGCGCCGCCGGGTTCGTCGGCCTGGCCCTGGTGCGGTCCACGATTGCGATCGCGCTGCTGATCCCGGTGGTCGGCACGGGCGGCTCGGTCAACACGCTCACGGTCAAGGTGTTCGCCGCGGCGTTGCGCCGCCCGGCCGGCGCGGAAGGCACGCCTGCGCTGGTGCGGTTCGCCTCCCTGGCCACCGGCCTCAACGCCGCCGCGGCGATAGGCCCGCTGCTGGCCAGCGTGCTGTTCCTGCACGGAACCGCGGGCCCGGTCTTCGGCCTCGCGGCGCTCACGTACGGCTCGAGCTCGCTGCTGTGGCTGAGGCTCGGACGACATCCCGCGGTCGCCGCGCCGTCGAGCGCCCCGCGGGTGCGCTGGCTGCGCAGCCTGACCGCCCAGCTGACCGGCCGGGCCACCCGGCGGGTCCTGTTCCTGGCCACCCTCGGCTTCGTGCTCTACGCGCCGCTGTACGCGGTGCTCCCGCTGTTCGTCCGGGCCGGGCTGCACGCCCCGGCCCTGGCCGGGACGTTCTTCGCCGCCAACGCCACGCTGGTCATCGCCGGGCAGTTGCCGGTGAGCCGCCTGCTGGTGTGGTGGGGAGCAGGGATGCCCGCCATCATCGCGGCCGGGTTCGCGTGCTTCGGCGCCGGCTTCACCGCCATCTGGCTCTGGCCGCGTATCCCGGTGGCCTTCGGCGCCGTCGCGTTCTGGACGCTTGGCGAGATGCTGGTCATGCCCTCGTTGGACGCCTGGATGGCGCAGGTGACGCCCGACCGGGATCGGGTATCGGCCTTCGCGCTCATCGGCGGCGCGATGTCGGTCGGCGACGCGGTCGGCGCCGCGGCCGGAGTCGCGGTCGCCGGCTGGCTCGCCGAGCGCGGCCGGATACAGGACATCTACGGCGGTTTCGCGGCCCTGGCCGTCCTCGCCTGCGCCTGCGCGCTGCTGCTGTGCCGCCACGACTGAAGGGAGACGCGGCCGTGACCGCCACGCGGGACGCGACGAAGCTGAGCCGACTCCGCCACGACGTGCCGGTGGTAGCGCACGGCGGCTACTTCAATTCCGGCTTCACCGGGCCGCTGTGCCGGGCGGCGCAGCAGGCCATGGCCAGCGCCGCGGCAGGTGAGCTGACCGAGGGGCGAACCGGGCCCGCGGCCCGGGCGCGGGCCAACGAGGTGCTCGCCGAGGCCCGCGGCCTGATCGCCGACTTGATCGGCGCCGGGGACGGAGCGGTCGCGCTCACGCACCATGCCACCGACGGGGTCAACATCGCCGTGCAGGGCCTCGACTGGCGCCGCGACGACAACGTGGTGACCACCCAGATCGAGCACAAGGGCGTGGCGCTGCCCCTGGGCGTGCTCCGCCGCCGCCACGGCGTGCAGGTCCGCGCCGTGGGCTGGACACCGGGCACCGGGCCGGCCGAACTGCGCGCGGCGCTCACCGACGCCATCGACGCCGGCACCAGGCTCGTCGTCGTCTCGCACGTCGCCTACGTCAACGGCGTCGTGCTCCCCGTCGCCGATATCGCCCGCGCAGCGCGCAAGCGAGGCGCGCTGCTGCTCGCCGACGGGGCCCAGGCGGCCGGGGCGATCAGGGTCGACGTCACCGAACTCGAGGCCGACATGTACACGCTGTCCGGCCAGAAGTGGCTGTGCGGTCCGGAGGGGACCGGTGCCCTGTACGTGGCGCAAGCCATCCTGGACCGGGTACAGCAGAACAGCGTCGGCTGGGCATCCTGCGAGACCTGGCAGGTTGACGGATAT
Source organism: Streptosporangiaceae bacterium (assembly GCA_030040095.1). Lineage (GTDB taxonomy): Bacteria > Actinomycetota > Actinomycetes > Streptosporangiales > Streptosporangiaceae > JASHPR01. The sequence continues at coordinate 5,014 of JASHUI010000857.1, forward strand.
TTCACGCCCAACAAGGACGCCACCCGGTTCGAGGTCGGCACGAGGCACGTTCCCGCGGTCGCCGGGCTGTCCGCGGCGATCCGCTGGCTGCGGGAAGAAGCGGGGCTTGACTGGGCCTGCGAACGCGGCTACGCGCTGGCGGAACTGGCCCGCTCCCGGCTGGCCCGCCTGCCCGGCGTCGCGGTGCTCACGCCGGCCGAGCACGCCGGCCTGGTTTCGTTCCAGCTGCCGGGCGGGCCGGACCGGCTCGTCGCCCACCTCGCGGCGCGCGACGTCTACATCCGGTCCATCTTCGGATACGACTGCGCCCGGCTTTCCGTCGGCTTCTTTCACACCGAGGAGGAGATCATCGCGGTGACCAGGCTGATCGAGGACTACCTACGCGGTGAGGGAGTGCGGTAAATGGTTCAGGTCAGCCTGCCCGGCCCGCTGCACGGCACCGCCGTCCTTCCCGGCTCGAAGCCGCACGGCCAACGGGCAGTGGTGCTCGCCTCTCTCAGCGACGGCACCTCGACGCTGCACGATGTGAACCTGTGCGCGGAGACCCTGATCCTGCTCAATGCGTGCCGTGCGCTGGGAGCTGCCATCGAGATGTCCGGTACCCGGCTGCGGATCACCGGCGTGTTCGGTCGTCCTGGCCGGCCCGCCCAGGTCCTCCAGGCGGCGGGCTCCGGGCTGGCCGCACGGGTGCTGCTCGCGGTGAGCTGCCTCGGCGACGGCCCGGCGGTGCTCACCGGCTCGCAGAGGGTGGCCGAGCGGCCGCTCGGGCCGCTGTTCTCGCTGCTGCGTGATCTCGGCGCCAGGCTCGACCCGATATGTCCGCCGGCGTTTCTGCCCGCGGTGAGCTGGGGTGGCGGCCTCGATGGCGGAACGGTCACCGTGCCGATGGCCGATACCTCGCAGTTCGCCACCGCGCTGCTGCTGGCGGCTCCGTACGCGCGCGGCCCGGTGACGGTGCTGCTCGATCCGTGTGGCATCGGACAGGAGTACGTCACCGTGACGGCCGACATGATGGCAGCGTTCGGCGCCACGCTCACCGTAGGCAAGACCGCCACCGGCGAGCTGCCTGACCGGGTCACCGTCCGTCCGGGCGGCTACACGGCGCGCGATCTGTCGATCGGCCCGGACGCGACCGTGCTTTTCTGCCTGATCGCCGCCGGAGTAGGCGCCGAGGCGGAGTTCACGCTCGGCTGGCCGGCCGGTACCTCGTCCGGCTGGGGCGATGATCCGCTGGTGGCCGCCGCGCTGGACATCGGAAGGAGGCTCGGGATGCGGCTGACACCCGCCGCGGCCGGCCTGCGCGTGGCCGGCTGGCAGCCGCCTCGGGCACCGGTGCACGTGGACGCCATCGCGGTGCCCACGTTCATACCCGCGCTCGCCGCCGTTGCCGCCCGCCTGCCGTACGGAGTGCGGGTCACCGGCGCCCGCCATTTACAGTTCCACAAGACCGATCGGCTGGCTCTGCTGCTTTCCGAGCTCGGCAAGCTCGGCCACCGGTTCAAACCCGTCATGCAGAGCGGCGAGCTTGACGGCTTCGAGACCGCCGCGCCGGGACCCGCCTCGGGGGCCGAGCTTGATTCTCACGGCGACCACCGGCTGTTCTGCGCGCTGGTCCTGGCCGCGCTGGCCAGTCCGGACCCGGTGGTCGTACGCGGCGAGCAGACGCTGGCCGCGTCCTTCCCGGGTTTCCTGCGGTGCCTGGCCGGGTTGGGCGTCAGCGTCCGGTCGTCCGGCCTGCCGGATGCCCGCGCCATGGCGGCGGGGAGCTGATATGGAGCAGGCGCCCGGCAGCGTGATCGTGCGCAAGGCCGACGGCCTGGCCGGCACCGTGACCCCGCCAGGGGCCAAGAGCGGAACGGTGCGCGCCCTGCTCTGCGCGACGCTCGCTCGCGGCACCAGCACCGTGGTGCGGCCTGGCGACGGCGCCAACATCGCCGCGATGGCGGCGGCATGCGAGCGCCTGGGCGCCCGCATCGACCGGGCCGACGACCAGGAGTGGACCATCGCGGGCGCCGGCGGCCGGCTGCCGGAGGAGTGTGAGTTCAGCGCGGGCAACTCGGGAATCGTGCTGCGCCTGCTCGCCGCGGTCGGCGGGCACGCGCACCGCTGGGAGGTCACCGCCGCGGTGCCCGACTCGCTCGGCAGGCGCGGCAACGCCGAACTGGCCATGGCTCTCGGCCAGCTCGGCTGCTACTGCCACGGCCAGGGCGCCGATATCCGGCCGCCGCTCGTGGCGGGACGCCGCGGCGCCAGGGAAAGCTGGGGCGGGGCGGCGGACGTCGCCGTGGGGCGCAGCACCCAGTTCCTGTCCGGGCTGCTGTACCTGGCGCCGCTGGCCGGCGGCAGGGTCGTGATTCACGCCCACGGCACGCCGTCGGCGCCGGGGATGGTGCGGGTCACGCTGGCCGCCCTGGCGGCGGCGGGCATCGTGGTCGAGCATGACGAGGCGCTGGGCCGGTTCGTCGTCCCGGCCGGGCAGGAGTACCGGCCGGCCCGGTTCGCCGCGACCGCCGATGGTTCCAGCGCCGCCGGGCTCCTCGCCGCGGCCGCGGCGGTGCCCGGCTCACGCGTGCGGATCAGCGGCTTTCACGCCGATGGCCAGGGGTCTGACGCGATGGCGGAGACGGTGGCGCGGATGGGCGCCGAGGTCCGGGAGCACGACGCGACGCTGACCGTCTGCGGCACCGAGCACCTGCGCCCGGTGCAGGTCGACGGCGCCCGGTTCCCCGACGGGGTGCTGCCGCTGGCGGCGCTGGCCTGTTACGCCCGTGGCACCAGCGTCTTCTACAACGTCGAGCCGCTGCGGCACAAGGAGTGCGACCGGATCAGCGACTTCCTGCGCCAGCTCGCCGCCGCGGGAGCACAGGTGTCCGAGCGCCGGGACGCGATCGTCATCCACGGGACCGGCCGTCTGCCGGGCGGCGGCGCCGTGTCCGGGTGCCACGACCACGCGGTGGTGATGGCCCTCGCGGTGGCCGGACTGCGCGCGGACGCGCCGCTGCGCATCGACGGGGCGGAGGCGGTCGCGCAGACCTACCCGGGTTTCTTCGCGGCGCTGGCCGGGCTGGCCACGCCCGGCGGAGTCATCGAGGCGGTCGCGCCCGCGGAGGTGGGCCGATGACCGCCCGCCGCTGGCATTTCCAGGTCGGGCCGTTCAGCCCGGCCGAGGTCACCGCGTTCTGCATGCTGACGATGATCCACAGCGCCGTTCACGTGGACGAGTCCGCCGCCAAGGCCGTGGGCGGGCTCACCGTGCCGACGCCGCTGCTGCTCGCCGCGCTGCTGACCGCCGCACCGGCCCCGGTCTGGCTCACCGGATGCGAGGAGATCACCCGGGGGGAGCCCGCCCGGTGCGGTGAGGCACTGCACGCCGAACTCGAGCTGGACGGCGCCGGCTGCGTCGCCCGGATCACCGACGAAGGCGGGCGCCTCGTGCTCGCCCTCCGGGGCACTAGCGAAGAGGAGGGATGACCGTGGCCACCACCGACGCCGCGCGCGGTGCGGCGCACTCGGGGATCGAGGTCTGTGACGGGCTCACCGTCGCCGACCTCACGGCGCGGGCGAGCGCGCTGTCCGCTGAACTCGCCGCCTGCCTGGAGCCGGAGCGGCTGAGCGCCGAAGCCTTGCGCAGCCTGTTCGCCGACCTGGACGCCGACGCCACGATGTTCGAAGGCCGCCATCGCGGCGGGCGCGGCGACGGCTACCGGCTCGGCCAGTCGACGAGCGGTGTGCGGAGGGTCGCGATCAGCTTTCTCGACGACCTCATCGGGCCGCGGCGAAGCCTGGTCCTGGACGCGCTCGCCGGGAGCGGAACGTTTGCCAGGACGGTCGTCGCGATGAACAGGCGCGGCGTGCAGCAGGTGCTGTGCTGCGACATCGCGGGGGACATGGTCGCCGCCGCCTACCGCGGCGGGTTCGCCGCATGGCGGCAGGGAGCGGACCGCATGCTCATAGCCGACAGCTGCGTGGACGCGGTCCTGTTCCTGTACGGCACGCACCACATACCCAGGTCACGGCTGGCTACCGCGATGGCGGAAGCCAGCCGGGTGCTGCGGCCAGGCGGGATCGTCGCGGTACAGGACTTCGAAGAAGGCACGCCGAGCGCCCGCTGGTTCAGCGTCGTGCTGCACGAATGGACGCCGCAGGGCCATGACTTCCGGCACTTCCGTCGAGACGAACTCGCCAGCCTGCTGCGCTCGGCGGGCTTCGCCGGCGTGCAGGAGCACCGGCTGTACGATCCGCTCGAGCTGCATGGCACCAGCGAGGCGCTCGCCCGTGCGGCGCTGTTCCAGTACGTGGCGACGACGTGGGAGTTCGGCTCGCTGCTCGATCAGCCCGGCGGCCGGGACAGGCTCTGGGAGTTCATCAATGCCTACGGCCGATGCGAGCCCGGCACCGTCAACCCGTGCGAGTTCACGTCCTGTGGCGTGCGGCAGGCGGACGGTGATGTCACCGCGGTGATGCCACGGATGTCGCTGCTGGCGTGGGGCGTCAAACCAGGAGGTGGCGATGAGTAGCACGTACCCGCAGGAATTGCTGGATCCCATCGCGCAGGGAGTGCGGGACTGGCTGAGCATCTGCGCGACGGCCGGCGAGGACAAGCTGGAGCACGCGCCGGCCGGTGAGTGGTCCATCAAGCAGCACACGTTCCACGTCGCCGACGGGATGGACGCGACCAGGGAACGGATCGCGAGCATGCTGGCCGATCAGACACCAGATCTGCTGGCGTTCGACGCCGACGAGTGGGCCAGCGAGCGGCGTTACGGTGAGCGCGGATGGGCGGAGGCGCGTCGTGCGCTGGAGAGCCAGTGGGAGCTGCTCCGCGCGGCGTGCGGCGACCTGAGCGGCGCCGAGCTTGCCCGCAGCGGCCGGCACGCGAAGATCTGTGAGATCCTCGGCCTGGAGGGCGACGCGCTGACCGTGGCCGACCTGCTGCGCTTCGAGGCACAGCACATGGACGAGCACCTGCACAGCGTGCGGGCGCTGGCGGGGGCCGACGGTGAGTTACGGGCGGTTCCTTGACGAGTTCCACCCTGGCGTCACGTTCCGTCACGAGCCGGCTCGCACGATCAGCGCGCTCGACATCGAGCTGGTCCGATGGCTGGCCACCGGGCGCACCGGGTCGCTGACCGGCCGGGACGCCCCGCAGCACCACGACCGGGTACCGCTGTGGCTGCTGGTGGCCCTGTGCATCGGGATGAGCGGGCGAGACATCAGCGCGCGGGCGCTCGGCAACCGCTCGCTGCGCGACATCGTGCTGCAACGAGACGTCGCCGTGGGCACGACCGTGCGGTGCCTGACCCGGGTCGAGCAGGTCGAGGCGGGCTCGACCGGCGGTGCCGGGCTGGTGACGGTGGCCTCCCGGCTGGAGGACCTGGCCGGCGAGCAGGTGCTCAGCCTGCGGCGCGTGATCGTGATCCCGGCCCGGGACGGCAGCGGGTGACCGGCTGGCGGCTGCTGGCCGTCCACGCCCACCCCGATGACGAGACGATCACGATGGGCGGCGTGCTGGCCCAGTGCGCCGACCGCCGCATCGAGACCATGGTGGTGTGCTGCGCGGCCGGCCCTGGCCACGCGGACGGCCCCGGCCCGCCCGGAACTCGCGAGGCCGACTTGCGGGCAGCCTGCTCGATCCTGGGCGTGACGCATGTGCGGCTGCTGGGGTACGCCGACTCCGGCATGGCGGGAAGCCCGGCCAACGACGCACCCCGGTCGCTGTGGCGGGCGGACCTCGACGAGGCCGTGCGGCGGCTGGTCGCGCACGTTCGCGCCTTCCGGCCGCACGTGGCCGTCACGTATGACCCGAACGGCGGGTACGGGCACCCGGACCACATCCAGGCGCACCGGATCACCGCGCTCGCGGTCATGGCGGCCCACCACCCGGTCTACGCCGGCCTCGGCGAGCCGTGGCACGTGCGCAAGTTCTACTACACCGCGCTTCCCCGCTCCGAGGCGAAACGGTACGCCAGGGCGGTCGAGGAGGCGGGCGCGCCACCTCCCTTCAACGGCGCGGACCCGGGGCACCTGAGCTATCTCACGCCGGACGACTGGGTCACCACGAGCGTCGACTGCGGCGCTCAGATCGCCCGCAAGCGCCGGGCGCTGCAGGCGCACGCCGGCGAGCTGGGGCCGGACTTCCGGCTGCTCGTGATACCGGAGGAGAGGTTGCGCGCGGATTTCAGCCACGAGCACTTCCAGCTGGCCCACACCCGGGTGCCGGTCCGGCTACCGGAGACCGACCTGTTCGACGGGCTGGATTCACCGCTGCTGCTGCGCGCGTGAGGCCGGGTCACCCGGCCGCTACGCGGGCCGCAGCAGGCCGCGGTCCAGTACCACCGGCACGAACAGCTCGCGGTAGCCGTGCTCGTCGAACAGCACCGTGACCCGGTCGCCGTCGTAACGCTGTACCGTGCCCTGGCCCCAGCGCTCGCTCACCACGCGCGCGCCCACGGGGAACGGGACCCGGGCCGGGGCGGGCGCGGCGGGCGCGAGATCGTTGTCGCAGTTCCCGCAGGGCCCGGGATAGTCCTGCCCGAAGTAGGTCAGCAGGAAGGAACGACGGCAGCCGGCCTGCTCCGCGTAGCGGCGCATCATCGCCAGCCGGCTGCGCTCGATCTCGTTCTCGCGCCCGGTCTGGGCCTGCGACGCCGCCTCCACCGCGGCGACGGTCATCGTCCCGCTCCA
>JASHUI010000858.1:0-2728 GCA_030040095.1 Streptosporangiaceae bacterium
GTGACGATCCGGCCGATGTCCCGGTTCCAGAGCGACGCCGAGGTGGCAGACACCCTGGCGGGCCTGGCCGAGGGCAAGGTCGACGTGGTGATCGGCACCCACCGGCTGCTGTCGCCCGAGGTCAGGTTCCGTCAGCTCGGCCTGGTCATCATCGACGAGGAGCAGCGGTTCGGCGTCGAGCACAAGGAGTTCTTCAAGCGGCTGCGCACCGAGATCGACGTGCTCGCGATGTCGGCCACGCCGATCCCGCGCACGCTGGAGATGGGCGTGGCCGGGATCAGGGAGATGTCCACGATCCAGACCCCGCCGGAGGAACGGCACCCGGTGCTGACCTTCGTCGGGCCCTACGACGAGAAGCAGATCGCGGCCGCGATCCGGCGCGAGCTGCTCCGCGACGGCCAGACGTTCTTCGTGCACAACCGGGTGTCCTCGATCGGCCGGGTCGCCGCGCGGATCGCCGACCTCGTGCCCGAGGCCAGGGTCGCGGTGGCGCACGGCCAGATGAACGAGCACGTGCTCGAGCGGGTCATGGGCGAGTTCCTCGAGCGCAGCCACGACGTGCTGGTGTCGACCACGATCGTGGAATCCGGGCTCGACATCCCGAACGCCAACACCCTGATCGTGGACCGCGCCGATGCCTACGGGCTGCCCCAGCTGCACCAGCTCCGCGGCCGGGTCGGCCGGGCCAGGGAGCGCGGCTACTGCTACTTCCTGTTCCCGCCGGAGAAGCCGCTCACCGAGACCGCGCACGAGCGCCTGGCCACGGTGCAGCAGCACACCGGCACCGGCGCCGGCATGTACGTCGCGCTGAAGGACCTGGAGATCCGCGGCGCGGGCAACCTGCTGGGCGGCGAGCAGTCCGGGCACATCGCGGGCGTCGGCTTCGACCTGTACGTGCGGATGATCGGCGAGGCCGTGACCGAACTGCGCGGCCAGGGCCCGGCCGAGCGGCCGGAGGTGCGGGTCGAACTGCCGGTCAACGCGCACATCCCGCACGACTATGTTCCCGGCGAGCGGCTGCGCCTCGAGGCCTACACCAGGATCGCCGCGATCGACTCCGAAGCCGACATCAGGGCGGTCCTCGACGAGCTGACCGACCGGTACGGGCCGCCGCCCGAGCCGGTGCTTGGCCTGCTCGCGGTCGCGCGGCTTCGGGCCAGGGCCCGGCGGGCCGGGCTCACCGACATCGCGCAGCAGGGCAACCACATCCGGTTCTCTCCGGTGCAGCTGCCGGAGTCGCGCGAGGTCAGGGTCCAGCGGCTGTACCCGAGGACGCTGCTCAAGCCGGCGGTGCGTACCATGCTCGTACCCGTGCCGAAGGCCGACGGCGCACGGACTGGCTCCGGCCGGTCGGCCCCGGCGCGGTCGGCCGTGTCCCCGGGCGCCCCGCCACTGCGCGATCAGGAGCTCCTCGCCTGGTGCGAGGAGCTGGTCGAGGCCGTGTTCGGCGAGGCAGACGTGGCCGGACATCAAGCGTGAGGAAACAAAGGAGCGTCCACGTGCCGCGCACCTTGATCACCCCAGGGGAGGCGACCCCCCGGCAGCCCCCGGCCCCCCCGCGGGCTCGGCGTCGCGTCATCAAGCTGGCCGCCGCCGTGCTCGGCGTCGGCATCGCGGTCACCGCGTGCGGGTCGGTGAGGCTGGGAGCCGCCGCGATCGCCGGCAACGAGCGGATCTCGTCCGCCACCTTGTCCAACGAGGTGAACGACCTGGACGCCGCCTACCTGGCGGACAAGAAGCAGATCCAGCTGCAGTTCCCCGCGTCCCAGATGCCGCAAGAGGTGCTTTCCTGGCTGATCCGGTTCGAGGTCCGTGACCAGCTCGCCCAGCGCGAGGGGATCACGGTGACCCCGGCCGACGTGCAGAACGCGCTGGCCGCGATCAGTGCCTCGATCCGGCTGCAGGACCAGAACGCCACGCTGACCCAGGTGGCGGTGGCCAACGGCCTGCCGCCGGACCAGCTCAGCGCGCTGGGGCGGTACCAGGCGATCCAGACCAAGCTGATGGACCGCCTCGACGGCGGGACGCTGCCGACCAGCACCTCGGCGCAGCAGGTCCTGGTGAACAAGTTCAACAGGTCACAGTGCCTGGCGGCCAAGAGCCTGAACATCCAGGTCAACCCGCAGTTCGGCGTGCTCGACTACAGCGACTTCTCGGTCGTCCTGGCCCCGACCACGCTGTCCAAGCCGCAGTCAGCCGCCCCGACGCCCGCCGCTTCCCGGCCGGTGCTGACTGCGCCCTGCTAGCTGGCCTGGGCATCATGGACGAGCGCGACGCCGCGGCCGGAGCGGTGACCGATACGCCCGGAGCACGGCTCCTCGAGCTGGTGACCGTCATGGCCAGGCTGCGGCAGGAATGTCCCTGGGACGCGAGGCAGACCCACCAGTCCCTGGCCCCGCACCTGCTCGAGGAGAGCTACGAGGCGCTCGAGGCGCTGGAGAGCGGGGACCACGAGGCGCTGCGCGAGGAACTCGGCGACGTGCTGCTGCAAGTGATCTTCCACGCGGAGGTCGCCTCCGAGCGCGACGACGGCACCGGGTACACCATCGACGACGTGGCCGAAGGGATCGCCGCCAAGCTGGTGCGTCGCCACCCGCACGTGTTCGGCGACGTCAGCGTGTCCGGTCCGGACGAGGTCAAGCAGAACTGGGACGCGATCAAGGCGGCGGAGCGCGCGGCCAAGGGCGGCGGGCCGGGCTCGGCGCTGGACGGCGTGCCGTTCGGCCAG
>JASHUI010000859.1:0-3336 GCA_030040095.1 Streptosporangiaceae bacterium
ATCCCTGGGCCCGGAGCGTGATCAGGCGGGCATCGTCCGGCGAAAGGGTTAGCTGCGGGGCGGGGAGGGGTTGACCGGCCACGAACGAGCAGCCTAACCCGGGGCACCGACATTTCCTCCCGTCCGCGGCGCCGGGCCAGCTCAGCCGGGCCGGAGGGCCGCGGTGTCTAGTACCAGTCCTCCATGATGTTGGTGGCCAGCGCGAGCAGCCCGCCCAGGCAGGCGAGGCCGATGCTGAAATAGAACAGCCACCAGGTGGGGCCGAAGACCAGGGCGAGGCCGCCCATCAGGAACGCGACCATGATGGCGGAGACCGCGACCCAGGACACCGGGCGGCCGTGGTACGGCTGAGGGTAGGAGACCGGGGCCCCGGGGGTCTGCGGCACGAACGCGGCCTGCTCGGCCAGGCCCGCGGGCCCCGGCCCGGCGGCCACGCTGCCGACGGGGCCGGGCTCGACCTGATTCGACATTCGTGCCGCTCCTCTCCTCCGGGCGACTGCTCGTCCGCCTGCTCGGGGTGCCTATCATTGCGGACGGGGCTCCGGCCGGGAGCACCAGCCCCTAGGGTATCGGGCTCGCGGCGAGGGCTCGGTTTCACCCCGCGTCTCGCCTACCATGGCTGTAGGCACGGTGTCAGGAGCCCGCCGCGATGCACCTGCCCGGTCGGGCGCACCGCGCCCAAGGACCACACGATCCGCGAGGAGCGCGACGTAAGTGCCAGCCATCATCGATAGTGTCCTTCGCGCCGGCGAGGGCAAGATCCTGCGCAAGCTCAAGCGGATAGCCGATCAGGTCAACTCGATCGAGGATGACTTCGCGGCGCTGAGCGACGCCGAGCTGCGCGCGATGACCGAGGAGTTCCGGCAGCGGCACGCCGACGGCGAGTCGCTCGACGACCTGCTGCCCGAGGCGTTCGCGACGGTCCGCGAGGCGGCCAAGCGGACCCTTGGCCAGCGGCACTTCGATGTGCAGCTGATGGGCGGCGCCGCGCTGCACCTGGGCAACATCGCCGAGATGAGGACCGGCGAGGGCAAGACGCTCACCGCGGTGCTGCCCGCCTACCTGAACGCGCTGGGCGGCAACGGCGTGCACGTGGTCACGGTCAACGACTACCTGGCCAAACGGGACTCGGAGTGGATGGGCCGCATCCACAGGTTCCTCGGCCTCGAGGTGGGCGTGATCCTGGCCCAGATGGACCCGGAGGAGCGGCGCAAGCAGTACGCGGCGGACGTCACCTACGGCACGAACAACGAGTTCGGCTTCGACTACCTCAGGGACAACATGGCCTGGGGCCTGGACGAGTGCGTCCAGCGCGGGCACCATTACGCGATCGTGGACGAGGTGGACTCGATCCTCATCGACGAGGCGCGCACTCCCTTGATCATCAGCGGGCCCGCCGATCAGAACAGCCGCTGGTACCTCGAGTTCGCCAAGATCGCCCCGCGGCTGCGGCGCGGCGAGGACGGGGAAGGCGACTACGAGGTCGATGAGAAGAAGCGCACGGTCGGCATCCTGGAGCCCGGCGTCGAGAAGGTCGAGGACTGGCTCGGCATCGACAACCTGTACGAGTCGGTGAACACGCCGCTGGTGAGCTTCCTCAACAATGCGATCAAGGCCAAGGAGCTGTACAAGAAGGACAAAGACTACGTCGTGATGAACGGCGAGGTCCTGATCGTGGACGAGTTCACCGGCCGGATCCTGCACGGCCGGCGCTACAGCGAGGGCATGCACCAGGCCATCGAGGCCAAGGAAGGCGTGCAGATCAAGGACGAGAACCAGACCCTGGCCACGATCACCCTGCAGAACTACTTCCGCCTCTACAAGAAGCTGGCCGGGATGACCGGCACCGCCATGACCGAGGCGAACGAGTTCCACCAGACCTACAAGCTCGGCGTGGTGCCGATCCCGACGAACATGCCGATGATCCGGGCGGACCAGCCCGACGTGGTCTACCAGACGGTGCAGGCGAAGTTCGAGGCGCTGGTCGACGACATCGCCGAGCGGCACGAGGCGGGCCAGCCGGTCCTGGTCGGCACCACCAGCGTCGAGAAGTCGGAACTGGTGTCGAAGATGCTGAAGCGCAGGGGCATCGCGCACGAGGTCCTGAACGCCAAGTACCACGAGCGGGAGGCGACCATCGTCGCCCAGGCGGGCCGCAAGGGCGCGGTCACCGTGGCCACGAACATGGCGGGCCGCGGCACCGACATCATGCTCGGCGGCAACCCCGAGTTCATCGCGGACCTCGAGCTGCACCAGCGCGGGCTGTCGCCGGTGGACACGCCCGAGGACTTCGAGGCCGCCTGGCCCGAGGCGGTGGAGAAGGCCAAGCGGGCGGTGGCCGAGGAGCACGAAGAGGTCGTCGCGGCCGGCGGCCTGTACGTGCTCGGAACCGAACGGCACGAGTCCCGGCGGATCGACAACCAGCTCCGCGGCCGGTCCGGGCGCCAGGGCGACCCCGGCGAGTCGCGGTTCTACCTGTCGCTCGAAGACGACCTGATGCGGATGTTCAACGCCGACAAGGTCGCGCACATCATGGAATGGCTCAAGACGCCGCCGGACGTCCCGATCGAGTCGAAGACGGTCAGCCGCTCGATCCGGTCCGCCCAGACCCAGGTCGAGCAGCAGAACTTCGAGATCCGCAAGGACCTGCTCAAGTACGACGACGTGATGAACCGCCAGCGGCACGTCGTCTACGACGAGCGGCGCCAGGTGCTCGAGGGCGCGGACCTGAGGCCGCAGATCGAGGGGATGATCGGCGAGGTGGTGGCCGGTTACGTCGCGGGCGCCACGGCCGAGGGCTTCCCCGAGGAATGGGACCTGGACCAGCTGTGGCGTGCGTTCCGCCAGCTGTATCCGGGCGGCATGACGGTCGACCAGCTGATCGATGAGGCCGGCGGGGACCGCTCGGGGCTGTCCGCCGACCTGATTACCGAGCTGGTGCAGCAGGACGCGCTGGGCGCCTACGAGCGGCGGGAGCGGGAACTGACCCCGGAGATGATGCGCGAGCTCGAGCGGCGCGTGGTCCTGTCGGTGCTGGACCGCAAGTGGCGCGAGCACCTCTACGAGATGGACTACCTGCGCGAGGGCATCGCCCTGCGCGGGTACGGGCAGCGCGACCCGCTGGTCGAGTACCAGCGCGAGGGCTACGACATGTTCAGCGCCATGATGGAGGGCATCAAGGAGGAGTCCGTCACCAGCCTGTTCAACCTGCAGGTGCAGTGGCAGGAGGACCCGGTGGTGGAGGACGCGATCCCCGGCGGCAACGCCGCGGGCGCGGCCAGGGGCGTGGTCGTCGCGCCCGGCGGCGCAAGGCCAGGCGCCGGGACGCCCGCCGCG
>JASHUI010000860.1:0-4752 GCA_030040095.1 Streptosporangiaceae bacterium
CGATCCCCAGCCGGACCGCCAGCGGGCCCTCGCCGTCGGCGGCGGGCCGGAACTCGACCCGGACCTGCGCTTCACGGCCCGCCTCCAGCGGGACCGTGGCCCGGACCTCGCCAGGGCGCGCCATCGCCTCGACCGGGTCCTCGGGCACCGTGGTCGCGGCGACCGCGACGACGATGCCGTCCACGGTCAGGGTGAGCTGCCCGACGCCGGCCACGCCGAAGACATGTGGGCCTGTTTCCTGCGGCCGGAACGAGGTGATCAGGACGATCTTTCCCGGCATTCCCCAGCCGATACCCGGCGGCACCTGGTCCCACCAGGTCAGCGCCGCGGAGGTCCGGTGCTCGGCGGCCAGCAGCTCGTCGTCGGCGCCGCGGAACTCCAGCCGCAGGCCGGGGCGGCCGGTGCCGGGGTCGCGCAGCGACCCCGGCACCGGCTCCGGCACCACCACCCAGGTCTCGCAGCCGGAGGACACGGTGACCTCGGCCTGCCCGGCCAGCGCCTCGGCCAGCGCGTCGGCCGGGGTTGAGACGGTGACCGGCATGACCACGGCGCTGCCGCCGCCGTGGATGCTGGGCCTGGTCGCGTTCGGGCCGATCACCGCGACCCGGCCGACGGCGGCGGGGTCGATGGGCAGGGCGTTGCCCTCGTTGCGCAGCAGCACCAGCGACGACGCCACCGCCCGCGCCAGCAGCGCAGGGTCGACGAAGGCTGAACCGCGATCGGGGGGTGGAACGGGATCGAAACGTGAATCGGGATGTGGTGAGGCGGCGCGAGCCGAGCCGGCAGCGACGGCCGGCCGGAGGCCGGCCCGAGCGGCCGGCGCGCGGGGGGGTCTGGGGGGGTCGTCCCCCCGAGGAAACACGGCCCCGACCCGGGCTGCCAGCCGGAGCAGCCGGATCACCTTGTCGTCGAGCACCTCGCCGGTCACGGCGCCGTCGGCCACCGCCTGGGCCAGCTGCCCGCCCCACGGCCCGTCCGGGCCGGGCATGGCCAGGTCGAGCGCGGCCAGGGCGGTGGCGGCGGTGCTCCGCGCGGCGTGCCAGTCCGAGGTGACCACGCCGTCGAAACCCCACTCGTCCTTGAGCACGTCCCGCAGCAGCCGCGCGTGCTCGGTCATCGGGATCCCGTTGACCTTGTTGTAGGCGGCCATCACCACCGCGACCCCGGCCTCCCGCACGCACGCCTCGAACGGGGCCAGGTAAAGCTCGCGCAGCACCCGCTCGGAGATTCGCGCGTCATAGGTCCAGCGCTCGGTCTCGGAGTCGTTGCCGACGAAATGCTTGACGGTCGCGGCGACGCCGGCGCTCTGCACGCCGCGCACGAACGCCACGCCGAGCCTGGCGGTCAGCACCGGGTCCTCGGAGAAGCACTCGAAGCCGCGGCCGCCGAGCGGCGTGCGCATCAGGTTGATGGTCGGCGCGAGCAGCACGTCGACGCCCTTGGCCCGGGCCTCGGCGCCCAGGGCGGCGGCCAGCTCGCCGACCAGCTCGGTGTCCCAGGTGGCGCCGAGCGCTGACGGGCACGGCAGGCTGGACGACGGGTGACGCTCGTCCAGCACCACGCCGCGTACCCCGGCCGGCCCGTCCGACGTGATCATCGGCCGGAGCCCGAGCGCCTCGGCGCCCTGCGTGCGCCAGCTGTCGGCGCCGGTCAGCAGCAGCACCTTGTCCTGCACCGTGAGCCCGGAGGCCAGCCTGGCCTGGTCGTCGGCATCCGGCACGCCGGGAGCGGTGATCCGGGCGCCCGCCCGGCCGGAAGCCCGGCCGGGCGGGGTACGCCCCTTGTAGTGGGCTGTCATGTGGGTGCGGTTATCGCTCCGCCTCGCGGTCCGGTGCCCCGGTCACGAGACCGGCTTGAGGTGCAGCACCGTCTCTTCGAGGTACGGCGAGTTCACGGACGGGTTCATGAACGGGTTGCCCGACGACGGCCAGCCGGTGTAGTCCCTGGTCGAGTACTGCCACCAGGCGGCCCCGTAGAGCAGCGGGGCCACCGGGACCTCGCTGTTCATGATGTTCTCCAGCTGGTCGATCGCCGACGACTGGACCGACAGGCTGTTGCTGCCCGCGTACTGGGCCAGCGCGGCCTGCGTGGCCGGGTTGTTCCAGCGCCCGAGGTCGTTCGCGGCGGGCTTGCCGACCGGGGCGGTCAGATTCGCGTCCAGCAGGCTGTCGTAGATGTAGTAGGGCCCGGGACCCTGGTTGCTCCAGTGGATCGCGGCGTCGAAGGTGCCGTTGGTCAGGTCCGACTGCCAGACCGCCGGGTTGCCGATGCCGTCGACGGTGACGTTCATGCCGAGCGCGTTCAGCTGCTTGGCGATGGCCTGAGCGTCCAGGTAGTAGTCGCTGTAGGGAATCGGGTCGGCGATCGAGAAACTGATCGTCTGGCCGTTCTTGGTCCACTTACCGCCGGTCTTGGTCCAGCCGTCGGCGGTGAGGATCGAGCTGACCTTGGCCGGGTCGCCGCCGGAGGGCAGGTTGTTGGCCAGCGACGGCTCGAGGTAGCTGTTCGCCCCGGGAAGCAGCAGGCCGCTGGTGGAGCTGGCGGGAAGCTCGTAGCCGGTCTCGCCTTGGGCCGACAGCTGCGCGCGGTCGATCCCGTAGCTGATCGCCTGGCGCACCGCCGGGTCGGTCAGCGGCGCCTTGGTCACGTTGAAGACCAGCGACACCACGTTGTTGGCCGTGTAGTAGGGCGCCGACGACATATAGGTGTGGTTATCCGGGCTCTTGGCCAGGAAGACGCCCTGGACGTTGGCGATGTCGTTGCCCGCCAGGTCGATCTGGCCGGTCGCGAGCGGGTTCACGATGTTGAAGTTCTGGCTGTAGGAGGGGTAGGAGATCTCCGGGACGTGGACCGCCGCCTTGTCCCAGTAGTACGGGTTCTGCTTCAGGGTGAAGCCCTGCGGGCTGAACTTGTCCAGCATGTAGGGGCCGGTGCCGACCGGGTTCGGGTCGGCGAACGTGGCCGGGTTCACGTTGGACCAGATGTGCTCGGGCACGATGTACGTCTGCCCGATCAGGAACAGGTTGGTGTACTCGGACTGGCTGAACGTCAGCACCGCCTGGGTCGGGCTGGGCGCGGTGGCGCTGGCCGGCACCGGGGTCCCGTCGGTGTCCAGGCCCGGGTGCGTCCTGATCATGTTGAAGGTGAACGCGACGTCGCTCGCGCTGAACGCCTTGCCGTCGTTCCACTTCACGCCGGAGCGGATGGTCAGGGTCAGCGTCTTGCCGCCGTTGGACCAGCTGTAGCCGGTGGCGAGAACGTCGTACGGCGGCTCAGCCGGGTTGAGGATGTTCCAGATGAACAGCGGCTCGTTGTACAGAGCGTCCGCGGTCACCACGTGGCCGGTGGAGGTGGCCGAATACGGGTTGAAGGTGTCGGTCATCGGCGACAGGGGGGTGTCGTCGATGACCAGCGGCTTGCCGGTGGCCGAGCTGCTGCTCGGCTTGGAGCCAGAGCTCGAGCTGCTGCACGCGGCCACCGCGAGGGTCAGGATGGTGCCCACAGCCAGGCTCTTTATGACTGCATGTTTCATTGCCTAAACTCCGTTGTGCCCGGCCGGCATGTCGCCGGCCTGTTGTTAACGACCGTGTCGGGGTCTGTTGTCAGTCGGGCGGCGCCGGCCGGCCGGGCGCTATCCGGGCCTGCCTGCGTCGTGGGGTCCGGGCCCTGTGTCCCGGGTGCACTGCGGGTCTCGGTTTACGGGGTATACCGGCTCAAGAGGTCTCCTCCTCCCGGCTCACGTCGTCTCCTCCTCCGGGTCGGCTCCGGAGCTGTGCGGGGTGACCGGGCTGGCCTGGGCCGCGTCGAGGTCGCCCGCGTGCAGCCAGCAGGCGCTCACGTGACCGGGTGCCACCTCGAACCCGGGCGGCGCGGTCGCCGCGCAGACCGCCATCGCATGCGGGCAGCGCGGGTGGAAGCGGCAGCCCGGCGGCGGCGTCACCAGGCTCGGCGGCGCGCCGCGGCCTTCGAGCACCGGCCGCCCGGCCCGGTCAGGGTCGGGCGCCGCGCTCAGCAGCAGCTGGGTATACGGATGCGCGGGCTGGTCGGTGACCGTCTGGGCGGGCCCGGACTCCACCACCTGCCCGGCGTACATCACCACGATGGTGTCCGCGAGGTAACGGGCCGACGCGATGTCGTGGGTGATGTAGAGGATGGCCAGGCGCTCGGTGTCGCGCAGGTCGCCGAGCAGGTTGAGGATGCCAAGCCGGATCGAGACGTCCAGCATCGACACCGGCTCGTCCGCCAGCAGCACCCGCGGCCGCACCGCGAGCGCCCGGGCGATCGCGACGCGCTGCCGCTGGCCTCCGGACAGCTCGTGCGGGTACTTGCGCAGGAACTGGTCTGCCGGGGTCAGGGCGACCCGCTCGAGCAGCCCGGCGATCGTGTCGTCGAGGCTCGCCCCGGGCTCCGCGAGCCCGTGCACCAGGAGCGGCCGGGCCAGGTGGTAGCGCACCTCGTGCACGGGGTTGAGCGAGGAGAACGGGTCCTGCAGCACCATCTGCACCTGGCGGGCGTACTCCCGGCGGCCCCGGCCGGAGCGCGGCACCGGGCTGCCGCCGGCCAGCAGCTGGCCCGAGGTCGGCTTGATGAGCCGGCAGAGGAGCCTGGCCAGCGTCGACTTGCCTGAGCCGCTCTCGCCGACCACGGCGGTGATCCGGGCCTCGCCCAGCGCCAGCGAGACGTTCTCCACCGCGCGCACCACATGGCCGTTGCGGCCGGCGGCCCGGCCCGGCCGCTGCAGCAGCCCGCGGC
>JASHUI010000861.1:0-6402 GCA_030040095.1 Streptosporangiaceae bacterium
TAGCGGGTCAGCGGTCGCTGAGCCAGCGAGCCGGGCCCGGGCACCAGACCGAACGCAGCGGCGGCCAAGCGCGGAGAGGGCAGAGGTCAGTCCATGGAAGCTGGGCGCGACGCCAACGGGCGCAGGGTCAGCGGTCCTGGCTTGGCGCCGCCGAGGCTCGCGCCGGGACTGATGCCAGCCGCCGCCGACGGGCAACCCAACCGACCCGAGCCAGCTTCGACACACGAACCAGCCCAAAGGCAGTCACCAGCGGCGGCCGCGCACGGACCAGCCGAAGGACGGGCACCAGCCGCGGCCGGGCACCGACCAGCCGAAGCACAGGCACCAACCGCGGCCGGGCACCGACCAGCCGAAGCACAGGCACCAGCGGCCGCCGGGCACCGACCAGCCGAAGCACAGGCACCAGCCGCGGCCGGGCACCGACCAGCCGAAGCACAGGCACCAGCGACCGCGCACGGACCAGACGTAGGGCAGGCGCCCTCCGCGAGCCGCGTGGTGGCCGGCGGTGCGGCGTCCGCCAGCAGCCAAGGGCCGGCCGAGGGGCGGGCACCGGGAGACGGGGACGGACGCATCCCGCTGCTGTCGCTGCGGAACGCGGCGAAGTCGTTCGGCGCGGTGCACGCGATCGTGGACGCGTCGGTCGACCTCTACGGCGGCGAGGTGCACGGGCTCGTCGGGGAGAACGGCGCCGGGAAGTCCACGCTGGTCAAGATCCTCGCCGGGGTGCACCAGCCGGACAGCGGCCAGTTGCTGGTGAATGGCAGCCCGGCCGTGCTGCACGGCCCGGCCGCGGCCCAGGAGGCCGGGATCGCGGTGATCTACCAGGAACCCACCCTCTTCCCCGACCTGACCGCGGCGGAGAACATCTTCATGGGCCGCCAGCCGTTGCGGCGCGGTCGGCGGATCGACACCCGGCTGATGCGCGACCAGGCCCGCGCGCTGTTCGAGCGGCTCGGGGTCCGGCTCGACCCGGCCCGGCTCTGCCGCGGCCTGTCCATCGCCGACCAGCAGATCATCGAGATCGCGAAGGCGCTGTCCCGCGACGCCCGGGTGATCGTCATGGACGAGCCCACGGCCGCGCTGTCAGCGGCCGAGGTCGCCCGGCTGTTCGACGTGGCGGCGACGCTGCGAGCGTCCGGGGCGGCGGTGCTGTTCATTTCGCATCGTCTGGAGGAAGTGTTCGAGATCTGCCAGCGGGTCACCGTGATGCGCGACGGCCGACAGGTGCTGACCAGGAAACTCGCCGGTCTCACCGCGGACGACCTGGTCCGCGCGATGGTCGGCCGGCAACTGGACGAGCGCGCCGCCGAAGGCCGCGCGGCGCCCGGAGAGCGTGTGCTGAAGGTGGAGCGGCTCACCAGAGAAGGAGTGTTCATCGACGTCTCCTTCGACGTGCGGGCGGGCGAGATCGTGGCCATGTCGGGACTGGTTGGCTCCGGCCGGAGCGAGGTGGCGCGGGCGATCTTCGGCATCGACGGCTACGACGCCGGCTCGGTTACCGTGCGAGAGCGCCCGCTGCGCAAGTCGTCCCCCACCAGCGCGATGGCGGCCGGGGTGGGCTTCGTGCCCGAGGACCGGCGGCAGCAGGGCCTGGTCATGGACATGTCGGTGCAGCAGAACATGGCTCTGGCCTCGCTGGGCAGGCTGCGCCATGCCGGGCTCATATCCGGGAAGTCCGAACGCGATTTCGCCGCTGACTGGGCGCTGAAGCTCCGGATCAAGTTCAGGCGGCTCACCGACCCGGTATCCCAGTTGTCCGGCGGGAACCAGCAGAAGGTCGTGCTGGCGAAGTGGCTCGGGCGCAACCCGAGCCTGCTGATCGTGGACGAGCCGACCCGGGGCATCGACATCGCCACCAAGGCCGAGGTGCACCGGCTGCTTTCGGAACTCGCGGGAAACGGAGTCGCGATCTTGATGATCTCCTCGGAGCTGCCCGAGGTGCTCCGAGTCGGCGACCGGATCCTGGTCATGCGCGAGGGACGGCTGGTCGGTGAGTACGCCCGGTCTGACGCCTCGGAAGAAAAGATCATGTCGGCGGCGACCGGCCAGCTTCAGGAGCAGGCCCAGTGAGCGAGGCACGCGCAGCGGGCGGAGAAGCGACTCAGGGGGCCCAGTGAGCACAACCCTGGCCCCGCCGCGGGACCCGTCGGGTGCACCGGCCGAGATCGGGTCGCGTCGGCTGACCGAGCGTGTCTTCCGGGTGAGGGAGACCGGCATCATCGCGGTCCTGGCGCTGTTCGTCCTGGTCACCGCCGTGATCCAGCCGCGCTTCGTCAGCTCGTCGAACATCCAGTTCATACTGGTCAACACCGCGGTCTACGCGCTCGTAGCGCTCGGCGAGACCATGGTGATCATCACCAGGAACGTGGACCTCTCGGTCCAGTCGGTGCTGGCGCTGTCCGCGTACCTGTCGGCCAGTTTGTTCGGGCACGTGCACGGGATCCCGATCCCCGTGGTGTTCCTGGTCGGGCTCGGCATCGGGCTGGCATTCGGCGCGGCCAACGGGCTGATGGTGTCGCTCGGGCGGGTGCCCAGCCTGGTCGTCACGCTCGCCACCCTCTACATCATCCAGGGCATCGACATCCTGGTCGTCGGCGGCAACGTGGTCGTTGCCTCGTCCCTTCCCGCCGGTTTCGTCGACATACCCATCGTCACCATCTTCGATGTTCCGTGGCTGGCGATCGCGGTGGCCGCTGTGATCGGGGCCGGGGCGTACTACCTCCGCTCGTTCCGTTCCGGCCGGGAGCTGTACGCGATCGGGTCGAATCCGGATGGCGCCCGGCTGGCCGGCATTCCCGTGGCCAAGCGCGTGTTCACCGCCTTCACGCTCTGCGGTGGGATCGCCGGGGTCGGGGGCGTGCTGTGGGCCGCCCAGTACCAGACGATCAACACCAGCGCCGGGGGCACCAACTTCTCGCTCATCGTTATCGCCTCGGTCGTGGTCGGTGGCGTGGCGATCTTCGGCGGCAGCGGCAGCGCCGTGGGCGCAGCGATCGGGGCGCTGCTGCTCGGCACGATCAACGTTGCCCTCGACGTGCTCGGCATCTCCGACTTCTGGGACCAGGCGATCGCCGGATTCCTGCTGCTGCTGGCCATCACCCTGGACCGGGGCATCTCGGTCCGGCTCGCGGCAGCGCTGCGCAAGAGGAGCGCCCGGGATGCAGCCTGATCGGGACACGTCGCTGGCCGCGACCGTCGACGCGCCGCCCGGCTGGCGGTCGCGGTTCGACTCCAGAAACATGCTGCGCTGGGAGACCGGCCTGGCGTTCGTCGTCATCGCGATCGGGATCCTCGGCGTGTCGACCTCATCGGAGTTCCTGACCGGCAACAACATGTTCAACCTGGGCCTGCAGTCCGGCGAGATCGCGATCATGGCGTTGCCGATGACGCTCATCATCATCAGCGGCGAGATCGACCTCTCGGTTGCCTCGATTATGGGGATGTCGAGCGCGGAGCTCGGGTACCTCTGGGGCAAGCACTGGCCGATGCTCGCCATCTTCGCCGTCATCCTGGTGGTCGGCGTGCTGGCGGGCGCGGTCAACGGCCTGCTGGTCACCCGGCTGAGACTGCCCTCGCTGGCGGTCACGATCGGCACGCTCGGCCTGTACCGCGGGGTGGCCGACATCATCCTGGGACCGAACACGATCTCGAACTTCCCGGCCAGCTACACCAACGTCGGCGTCAACGGCGTGCTGCATACCAACCTCTCGTTTTCCGCGGCGGTGTTCATCGTCCTGGCCGTGATCTTCGGCGTGGTACTCCACTTCACGCCGGTCGGCCGGTCCATCTATGCCATGGGCGCCAGCCCGGAGGCCGCCACGTTCGCCGGAATCCGGGTCAAGCGCATCAAGACATTGCTGTACATCGTGTCCGGCGTGGTCTGCTCGCTGGCCGGCGTGCTGCTCACGTTCCGCCTTTCCACCTCGGTCAACAGCAACGGGCTCGGTCTCGAGCTTGACGTGGTGGCCGTCGTCCTGCTGGGCGGGGTCTCGATCTTCGGTGGCAGGGGGACAATCGTCGGCGTCGTGCTCGGGGTGCTCGCCTTCGCGGGAATCTCGAACGCACTACTGCTGACGAGCTTCAACCAGGAGGCGGCCAGCATCCCCGTTGGCGGGCTCCTGCTCATCAGCGTGTTCGTGCCGAACATGGCGGCCCTCGCGGGCCGACTGCGCCGCTTGACCGCCGGGAGGGACAAGACGGTGCCGTCGGCGATCGGGTCGGGCCATGACTGACGTCACGACACGGGTACCGCGCGGACGGCGCGACGGACCAGGAACCGTGCCGGCAACGGCCCGGGCCATCGGCGCTGCCCGCCCACTGCCGCCACGGCGGCACCTCTTATCCGCACTATCTCGGCGCCCAGCTACCTGGGCCCAAAATTGAAAGGATTCAGGATGAGAGTTCCCTTCAAGAGAGCGCTGTCCGTCGTGGCAGTGCTGTTGTTGGCGTCCATACTTGCGGCGTGTAGTTCGTCAAGCTCGACTTCCCCGAGTTCTTCCAGTTCGAGCGGCGGGCTCAAGAAGGGCCTGAAGGTCTTCATCATCCCGAAGAACCTCGGCAACAATTACTTCACCACCGCGGACAGCGCCAAGACCGGCGGCGCCATCGCCGCGCTCGACACCCTCGGCGAGAGCGGCACCGAGACGAGCGGGACGGCGGCCACGCCCGCCTCCCAGATCCCGGCCATCCAGGCGGCGATCGCCAAGGGCGCCAACGTCCTGATCGTGTCGGCGACCGACCCGACCGCCCTCTGCCCGACGTTGAAGAGCGCCATGGCCAAGGGCATCACGGTGGTCACCTACGACTCGGACGCGCCAGGCTGTCGTGACCTGTTCGTCAACCAGGCGTCCACCGCGGAAATCGGGACCAGCGAGGTTGATCTCCTGGCCAGCGAGATACACGATACGGGCCAGATCGGGATTGTCTCGGCCGCGGCCACCGCGACCAACCAGAACGCCTGGATCGGCTACATGAAGCAAGAGCTGACCAAGTACCCGAACATGAAGCTTGTGTCGATCGTGTACGGCAACGACGACCCGCCGACCGCCACCCAGGTGACCGAGGGCCTGCTGGAGAAGTACCCGAACCTCAAGGGCATCATCTCGCCGACCACCGTGGGCATCCTGGCCGCGGCCCAGGTGGTGGCCACGCCGAAGTGGAAGGGCAAGGTCATCGTGACCGGCCTGGGCACGCCGGATGAGATGAAGGCGTACGTGGCCGACGGCGTCGCGCCCGCGTTCATCCTGTGGAACCCGGCCAACCTCGGCTACCTGGCCGCCTACGCGGCCGTGTACCTGGCCTCCAAGAAGATCACCAACGCGCAGGGGCAGACGTTCACCGCTGGCAGGCTCGGCAGGTACACGATAGGGCCCGATCACACGATCCTGCTGGGCCCGCCCACCGTGTTCAACTCGTCCAACATCAACAACTTCAACTTCTGACGCGTCCGGGCCGTAGCCCGGACGGGCCCAGCCTGACCAACCCAGGCCGCAGCCCGCACGGGCCCAGCCTGACCAACCCAGGCCGCAGCCCGCACGGGCCCAGCCTGATCAAGCCGAGGACGGGGTGCCGGGGCGATCTCCCGGCACCTCCGCCCCCGAGACGGGGCGCCGGGCGGCCTCCTCCCGGCCCGGCGCCCCGCCCCAAGCCGCAAAAGAAGAGAACCTGAGGACACCAGATGGAGCGCGTGTGCTTCCTGGGCCGGATCCGGCCGGGACGGCTTGACGAGTACCGGGCCAGGCACCAGCAGGTCTGGCCGGAGATGACCGAGGCACTGCGCGCGGCCGGCTGGGCCAACTACTCGCTGTTCCTCACCGGCGACGGCCTGCTGATCGGCTACCTGGAGACCGACGACTACGCGGCAGCGCGGCAGCGAATGGCGGAGACCGACGTGAACGCCCGCTGGCAGGCCGAAATGCGGCCATTCTTCGCCGATCTCGGCGGCCTGCGGCCCGACGAGGGTTTCCGCAGGATCGACGAGATCTTCCACCTCGACTGAGCAGTGCCAAAGATCTGTTATCTGGAGATGACCCGCAGATGCCTGACCTGACCGCAGTAAAGACCGCCCTGAGGGAGCACCGGATCGAGACCCCGTCCTGGGCGTTCGGCAACACCGGGACCAGGTTCAAGGTATTCGCCCAGCCGGGAGTTCCGCGCACGCCATTCGAGAAGGTCGATGACGCGGCTCAGGTGCACGCCTTCACCGGCGTGGCGCCGAGCGTGGCCGTGCACATCCCATGGGACAAGGTGGACGACTACGCGGCGCTGTCCGCTTACGCGGTGGACGCGGGCATCCGGATCGGAACCGTGAACGCGAACGTCTTCCAGGATGATGACTACAAACTCGGGAGCGTGGCCAACCCGGATAAAAGAGTGCGCCGCAAGGCCCTGGACCACCTGCTC
>JASHUI010000862.1:0-10693 GCA_030040095.1 Streptosporangiaceae bacterium
GCTCCCTGGCTCGACGATGAGCTGCGGGTCGCGGGCCGGGCCGCCTGGCAGGTACTGGCCGGGGCCGCCGACGGGCGGCGGCTGCGCGGCCACCTGCGCTGCGCGGTGGCGCAGTACGAGGTCAGTTATCTGGTGGCGTCCTGGGTGAGCGTCGGCTAGCCGGCCGGGTCACAGCCGCCCCGGGTCGCCGGGGTCCCACCCGGCCTGGTCGCCCTGGCTGCGGTCGTCGTAGTCGTAGTCGAAGTCGTCGTCTTCGCCGAAGTCGTCCTCGACGGTGTCCTGGTACCCGCCGGCCAGGTCGTGGCCGTAACCGTCGTAGTCCGCAGCCGTGAGGTCGTCGTCGTACCTGCCGGTATCCGGAGCGGTGTCGTCGTCCTGGTATCCGCCGGGCGTCTCGAATGGCAACCCCATGGTTACTCCCCCCGTGTGCGCGACCCCGGTGGCCGCGCCTGTGCACGGGCATACCCTCGGCTGCCACACTGATGCCATGTCGCAGCCAGTGATCGCGGTCGTCGGACCGACCGCAGCCGGCAAGTCCGGGCTGTCGCTGCGGCTGGCCCTGGCCCTGGGCGGCGAGGTCGTGAACGCCGACTCGATGCAGCTCTACCGGGGCATGGACATCGGCACCGCCAAGCTCCCGCCCGGGCAGCGCCGCGGCGTCCCGCATCACCTGCTGGACATCTGGGAGGTGACCAGGAGCGCGAGCGTGTCGGAGTACCAGGAACTGGCCCGGGGCGCCATCGCGGGCATCCACGCGCGGGGCCGGATCCCGATCGTCGTCGGCGGCAGCGGGCTTTACGTGCGCGCGGTCCTGGACAACCTCGAGTTTCCCGGCACCGACCCGGGGCTGCGGCACCGCCTGGAGGACGAACTGGCCGACGTCGGCCCCGGCGCGCTGCACGCCCGGCTGGCCCGCCTGGACCCGGTCGCGGCCGGGACGATCCTGCCCGGGAACGGGCGCCGGATCGTCCGGGCCCTCGAGGTGCTGGAGCTTTCCGGCCGCCCGTTCAGCGCCACGCTGCCCGACTACAAGTCCGTCTACGACGTGGTGCAGATCGGCCTGCTGGTGCCGCGGGCCCGGCTCGACGAGCGCATCGCCGACCGGGTGGCCGGGATGTGGCGGGCCGGGTTCGTGGCCGAGGTCAGTGGCCTGGTCGAGATCGGCCTGCGCGATGGCCGGACCGCGAGCCGGGCGCTCGGCTACGCGCAGGTGCTCCGGTTCCTGGACGGCGACTGGTCGTCGGAGCGAGCCGCCGCCGAGACCGTGGCGGCCACCCGCAGGTTCGCCCGCCGCCAGGAGTCGTGGTTCCGGCGGGACCCCAGAGTAACCTGGCTGCCGGCGGACGGCGCCGACCTGGCCGACCGGGCGCTGGCTACGATCAGGTCATGCGGTTTGCCAAGGGCCACGGAACCGGAAACGACTTCCTGATCCTCGATGACGTGGACGACGCGCTGGCGCTGTCCCCCGAGTTGGTCGCCCGGCTTTGCGACCGGCGCACCGGGCTCGGCGCGGACGGGGTACTGCGGGTCGCGCGGGCCAACGGGGCCAGCCCGGCCGCGCAGTGGTTCATGGACTACCGCAACGCCGACGGCAGCCTCGCGGAGATGTGCGGCAACGGCATCCGGGTGTTCGCCCGCTACCTGATCGGCCACGGGCTGGCCACGGGCCCGCGGTTCACCGTGGCCACCCGCGCCGGGGTGCGCGAGGTCCGCGAGGAGCCCGACGGCGAGATAACCGTGGACATGGGCGCCCCGGCCGTCGGCGGCCGGAGCGCGGCGGTGATCGGTTCGGGTACCTACCAGGGCCTGGAGGTGTCGCTGGGCAACCCGCACCTGGCCTGCCTGGTGGACCTCCCGGTCGCCGAACTGGACCTGTCGGCGCCTCCGGTGATCGACCCGCGGCGGTTCCCCGAGGGCGCCAACGTCGAGGTGGTGCGGGTGCTCGGGGACCGGCGGCTGGAGATGCGCGTACACGAGCGGGGATCGGGCGTCACGCTGTCGTGCGGGACCGGGGCGGTGGCGGCCGCCGTGGCCGCCGGCGTGGCCGAGCCGGGGGCGGCGGGACCGTCCGGCCGGTGGGAGGTCCAGGTCCCGGGCGGCGTCCTGGCGGTCACCTTGACCGGCACGACCAGCCTGCTGACCGGTCCCGCCGTGATCGTCGCCGAGGGTTCGCTGACCGAGGCTTGGCTGTCGAGTCCGGTTTCCCGCATGTCCGGACATAAGGAACGCTAAGTCTGCACCGCGGGTGGTGGCGGAGCGGCGGCCGGTGACCCGGCCAGCCGGCCTGGCCGGGACCTGGCCAGGCCGGCTCCCCCCGGGCCGGCTCCCCCCCAAAACGGCCGCTAGCCGAGCAGGCCGTCGAACTCGCCGTCCCTGGCCC
This sequence comes from Streptosporangiaceae bacterium, assembly GCA_030040095.1. Taxonomy (GTDB): domain Bacteria; phylum Actinomycetota; class Actinomycetes; order Streptosporangiales; family Streptosporangiaceae; genus JASHPR01. Next base: position 2,381 of record JASHUI010000862.1, read on the forward strand.
CGGCCAGGAACGCGGCGAACTCCGGCCGCGTGCAGACCAGCGCCGGCCCAGTCGGATGCCGGGAATTGCGGATGGCGATCGCGCCGTCGGGCAGTTCGGCTATCTCCACGCAATTCCCGCTGGGGTTGCTGTGCCGGCTCTTGCGCCAGGTCACCGCGTCCTGCCGGGCGTCCTCGCCGTGCTGGTGAGCCAGATCCACGTTCTGTCCTTTCTGCGGGGGGTGAACCGGGACATTCCGCCAGCCAGCGGCCGTGCTGAAGCGGGCCGGACGGCCGGCGGGCGGGTGGGTACAGTAGGAGGCGATGCCTGGGTACACGGCTGGTTGCACGTGCATCAGTATTTGCAAATGCACATCCTGGGTGGCATGGTAGCGGAAGTACCGGCTAGCCGTCCGCTCGATCCGAGCGCAGTCCCGAGGTCTGCCCCATGCTCCAAGGACACCAGTACGCCCCCGCCCGGGCGGAGAGTGGGCCCCCCGGTCACCGGCCGGCGCCGAGCTGCCCGGCCGACCTGGCCATGCCCCACGCTCTCCTGCCGGCCGCTCGCTGGGTATGCGGGCAGACGGCCTCGTCGCCGCTGGACGCCGGGCTGGCGTCCCGCGCCGCACGAGAGTTTACCGGGCAAGTCCTGTACGGCTGGGGCCTGCTGACCCTGACCGAGGATGCCGCGGTCATCGTGTCCGAACTCGTCGTCAACGCGCTGCGGCACGGCCTTCGCGGCCGAAGTGACCTGGTGCAAGCCCAGGTGGAGCTGATCTGGTGGCGCCGGACCGGGCAGGTCATCTGCATGGTCACCGACCCCGGGGCCGACCCTCCGGTGGTCATGCACCCCGACCCTCTCGCCGAGACAGGCCGCGGCCTGCACGTCGTCGACGCGCTGTCGGACACCTGGGGCTGGACCAGGCTCGGCGGCCGCCGCAAGGCGGTATGGGCCGCCCTGCCCGTGCCGGGTGCCGAGGTCGCGGGCGGCCACCCCAGCTGGTACGCCTGACCGGCCGGGACCTTCGGCCCGGGAGTACTCACATTCGTCCCTGGCCAGGCTCAGGACGGCCGAGCAGCGTGAGAAGTGCTTCATCCTGACGCAGAGCCGGACCAGACGACACAAAGCGCCGGGCCAACATGTGGCTAACGGAGGTGCCCAATGTCAACGCGGGCGCCAGCCCCGGTGGACGCGGGGGCGGATCCGCTCCCCGGCGCCGGTGACGATGGCTTCTTCGGCATCCGATTCGAGTCGATCGGCGGGCTCGGCGCCCACCTGGCCGGGAAGATCCTGGCCGAGGCCGGCGTCTTGCGCCAGGGCCTGAACGGGGCGCATTTCTCCTCCTACGGCTCGGAGAAGAAGGGCACGCCGGTCAAGTCGTTCGTGCGGCTCTGCCCCGGTGATCGTGAGGTCCGCACGAGCAGCCCGATCGAGAGGCCGCAAGTGATAGCGGTCTTCCACGAGGCACTCGCGCGATCGTTCGACGTGGCGGCCGGCCTGACCGCCGCCGGCACGCTGATCATGAACACGCGCTCGGCCCCCGAGCAGGTTCGCGAGGAACTCGGCCTGCGCTCCGGCACGGTAGCGGTGCTCGACGCGCTCGGCATCGCGATCGAGGAGAAGACCCGCGTGAACACCGCGATGCTCGGCGCGGTGGCCCGCGTCTGCCCGTTCCTCGATCCCGGCGCGGTGCGGGAGTCGATCCGCGCCAGCTTCTCCGCCCGCTACGCGCACCTCGTCGACTCGAACCTGCGCACGTTCGATCGCGGCTACCGCGAGCTGCGGTCGGCGACCTGGCCGGCCGCTCCCGGCGACCCCGGGCGCCCGGTGCAGCGGGCCGCGCCCGCCTTCGGGTACCTCGACGCGCCGATCGGCGGCGCCATCCTCGACGCGGGCAGCAGCATCGTGAAGAACCTGAGCACATCGCGGCAGGGCTTCCTGCCCGCCTTCGACCCCGGCTCGTGCACGCACTGCGGGATCTGCGACATCGTCTGCCCGGACCTTTGCTTCGTGTGGTCCGGCGACGGCGACGGCGAGCCCGCGGTGCGGCTGCTCGGCATTGACTACAACTACTGCAAGGGCTGCCGGAAGTGCGTCGACGCGTGCCCGACCGGCTCGCTCACCGAGATCAGGGAAGAGGACGGCTGGGCCGACGCGCATCGCGTCCCGCTCTTCCCGTGGCTGGAGCCCGAGAGGAGGGACGCCTGATGACTGTCGCACCGCCAGGACCGAGGACCGGCCAGGCCGCGCAGGTCACGGGGTTCCGCACCGGCAACGAGATGGCCGCGCTGTCCGCGAAGCAGATCGACTTCCACCTGATGGGCTACTACCCGATCACCCCGTCAACGGAGATCGCGGAACTGCTCGACGAGATGAAGGCCGCCGGCCAGCACGACATCGTGATGGTGCCGGCCGACGGCGAGCACAGCGCGGCCGGCATCTGCTACGGCGCCACGACCGGCGGCGGCCGCGTCTTCAACGCGACCAGCGCCCAGGGCCTGCTGTACTCGCTGGAGGAACTGCCGGTCCAGTCGGGCACGCGCTATCCGATGCTGCTCGACCTCGCCACCCGGACGGTGAGCGGGCCGCTCGACATCCGCGGCGACCACTCCGACGTCTACTACGCGCTGAACACCGGCTGGCTGATCTTCATGGCCCGCGACCCGCAGGCCGTCTACGACATGAACCTCATCGCGCTGCGCGTCGCCGAGCGGGGCGACGTGCGGCTGCCCGCGATCGTGGCCTTCGACGGCTTCTTCACCAGCCACCAGAAGCGCCGCGTCTCGACCTTCGCCGACGACTCCGTCGTGCGGGACTGGCTCGGCCCGCTGCCGGATGTGGTGACCGCGCTCGACCCGCGGCACCCGGTGACGATCGGGCCGTACATGAACGACCCCGACCTGATCAACAACAAGTACCAGCTCGAGCGCGCGATGGACGCCGCGCTGACAGCGATCCCGGAGATCTTCGCCGACTTCGAGGAGCTCAGCGGCCGGCACTACGACCTCGTCGACACCTACCGGATGGATGACGCCGAGGTCGCGGTCTTCCTGCTCAACTCCGCCGCGCAGACCGCGAAGGACGTCGCGGACCGGCTGCGCGCCGAGGGCGTCCGGGCCGGCGTGGTGAGCCCCAACGTGATCCGCCCGTTCCCCGCGGACGCGATCCGGCGCGCGCTGCGCGGGGTCAGGGCCGTGCTGATCGGCGAGCGCTCCAGCTCGTTCGGGGCGCACGGCGCCACCCTCTCGCACGAGGTGAAGTCGGCGCTGAAGGACGACCCGGCGAACCGCACCCTGTGCCTGAGCCGTGTCTACGGTCTCGGCGGGCGCGATTTCTACGCCGAGGACGCCGAGGCGTTCTTCCGGCTCGCGGCGCAGGCCGCCGAGCAGGGCGCGGTCAAGGTGCCGTTCGACTACTACGGCGTCTGGCCAGGCGATCCCGGGAAGGCGCGGCCGCGCCGCGGCACGCCGCCGCTGACCCCCGCGGAGATGACCACCGGGCTGGTCAAGGTGGAGCCGGGCCCGGACGGCAGGCTCGAGGTCGAGGCCCCGCCCTACTGGCAGCTCGCGGCCAAGCCGAAGCGGGTCGTCCCCGGCCACGGCGCCTGTCCCGGCTGCGGCATCTTCCCCGCGCTCGACCAGTTCCTGCGTGGCATCGAGGGTGACGTGGTCGTGCTCTACCAGACCGGCTGCGCGATGGTCGTCTCGACCGGCTACCCCTTCACCTCGCACCGCGTCACGTACGTGCACAACCTGTTCCAGAACGGGGCCGGCGCGCTCGGCGGGCTCACCGAGATGTTCCGCGAGCGCGTGCGCCGCGGCGAACTGCCGGCCGGCCAGGACATCACGTTCGTGATGGTCACCGGCGACGGCGGCATGGACATCGGCATGGGCACCGCGATCGGGGCCGCGCTACGGAACCACCGGATGATCGTCGTGGAGTACGACAACGAGGGCTACATGAACACCGGCAGCCAGCTCAGCTACTCGACGCCGCTCGGCCACCTGACGTCGACCAGCCACGTGGGGCCCGCCGAGCTGGGCAAGTCGTTCCACCACAAGGACACTCCGCAGATCATGGCCGCGACCAACATCCCGTACGTGTTCACCGGCGTCGAGGGCTACCCGGACGACCTGGTGGCGAAGGCGGCCAAGGCTCAGTGGTACGCGAACCACGAGGGCATGGCCTACGGGAAGGTGCTGATCTCCTGCCCGCTCAACTGGAAGACCGAGGACCGCGTCGGCGTGGAGGTCGTCCAGGCCGCGGTCGACTCCTGCTTCTTCCCGCTGTATGAGATCGAGCGAGGCATCACCCGCATCACCTACGACCCCGAGCCGATCGGGCGGCGCGTGCCGGTCGCCGACTGGCTGAAGCTGATGGGCAAGTCCAGGCACCTGTGCCAGCCCGGCAACGAGGCGGTGCTCGCCTCGATCGAGGCCGAGGTGGAGCGGCGCTGGCAGCGGCTCAGGGCGAGGGACGAGCACCCGCTTTTGTGAGTGGAGTGACCATGGACACCACCGCACGGATCATCGAGAAGCGCGACCTGACCGACGTCACCAAGCTGTTCGTGGTGCACGCCCCGCTGGTGGCGCGCAACGCGGCGCCCGGCCAGTTCGTGATCCTGCGGGTCACAGAGAACGGCGAGCGGATCCCGATCAGCATCACCGACTTCAGCCGGGCGGCGGGCACGATCACGATCGTCGTCCAGGAGGTCGGGCGCACGAGCGCGCTGGTCAACGCGCTGCAGCCGGGCGAGGAGTTTCTCGACTTCGCCGGCCCGCTCGGCCAGGAGGTGCCGCTCCCGCGGGAGGGCCGCGCCGTGCTGATCGGCGGCGGCTTCGGCACCGGCGCGGTGTTCCCGCTGGCCCGCGAGCTGCGCTCGCGCGGGGTGCGGGTCTCGTGCATCATCGGGGCCCGGACCCGCCACCTGGTGATCCTCGCCGGCCTCCTGGCCACCGAGAGCGACGAGGTGCACGTGTGCACCGACGACGGCTCCGCCGGCTACCACGGCCTGGTCACCGGCCGCCTGGAGGAACTGCTGGATGCGGGCGCGGGGTTCACCGACTGCTATGCCGTCGGCCCGATGCCGATGATGCGCGCCGTGGCCGACGTGACGCGCCGCCGCGGGGTGCCCGCCATGGTCTCCCTTGACCCGCTGATGGTCGACGGCACCGGCATGTGCGGCGGCTGCCGGGTGAGCGTCGGCGGCAAGTCGCTGTTCGCCTGCGTGGACGGCCCGTTCTTCGACGCCCACCAGGTGGACTTCGACGACGCAGATGCGCGCCTGTCGACCTACGGGGAGCAGGAACGCCTGGCCTGCAAGCTAGCGGGACTGGTCAGGAGGTAACGCCATGCCGATCGTCTATCCGCACAAGACCGCGATGCCGTGCCTGGACCCGCAGGAGCGCCGCCGGAGCTGGGACGAGGTCGCGGAGGGCTACACCGTGCAGCGGGCCATCGCCGAGGCGCGCCGCTGCCTCAGCTGCCAGGACCCCGTCTGCGAGCAAGGCTGCCCGGTCAACGTACCCATCCGCGACTTCGTGCGGCATGTCGCGCTGGGGGACTTCGGGGGCGCCGCCGCCGCGATCCGCCGCCGCAACCTGCTGCCCGCGATCTGCGGCCGTGTCTGCCCGGTCGAGCGCCAGTGCGAATCGCGCTGCGTGCTCGTCCCCCGCCAGGACCCGGTCGGCATCGGCCGGCTGGAGCGCTTCGTCGCCGACTGGGAGCGCAGCCACGGGAACGGCGGTGAGACGGCCGCGCCGAAGGTGTGGCGCGACCAGAAGATCGCGGTGGTCGGCTCGGGCCCGGCCGGCCTCACGGTGGCCAGCGACCTGGCGCAGCTCGGCTATCCCGTGACGATCTTCGAGGCGCTGCACGCGTACGGCGGCGTGCTCCGGTACGGGATCCCCCAGTACCGGCTGCCAAAGGAGGTCGTCGATGACGACGTCGAGCACCTCAAGGCGCTCGGGGTGGAGTTCGTCCGCGACGTGATCATCGGGAAGACGGTCACCATCGAGCAGCTCATCGACGAGCTGGGCTACGGCGCGGTCTTTGTCGGGACGGGCGCTGGCTCGCCGGTCTTCCTGAATATCCCGGGCGAGAACCTCAAAGGCATCTACTCGGCCAACGAGTTCCTCACGCGCGTCAACCTGATGCACGCCTACTCGTTCCCCGAGTACGACACGCCCATCCGCCAGCCGAGGAGAGCGGCGATCATCGGCGCCGGCGACACCGCGATGGACGCGGCCCGCTGCGCGATCCGCCTCGGCGCCGAGGAGGCCCACGTCGTATACCGGCGCTCGGAACGGGAGAAGGGCGCGCGGGCCGAGGACTACGAGCGGGCGCGCGAGGAGGGCGTCATCTTCGACTGGCTCGCCCTCCCGAAGCGCTTCCTCGGCGACGAGGACGGATGGGTCCGCGGCCTCGAGTGCATCCGCACCGAACTGGGCGAGCCGGACGAATCCGGCCGCCGGCGTCCGGTTCCGCGGCCCGGCTCGGAGTTCACCCTGCCAGCCGACGTCGTCGTCATCGCCCTCGGCACGAACCCCAACCCCCTGGTCCCGAAGACGACCCACGGCCTCGACGTCGACCGGCACGGCTGCATCGTCGCCGACCCGCGCACGGGCGCCACCAGCCGTGAGGGCGTCTATGCGGGCGGCGACATCGTGACCGGTGCCGCGACGGTGATCCTGGCCATGGGCGCGGGCCGGAGGGCGGCGACAGCCATCCATGAGTACCTGCAGCAGCGTGCGGCAGAGATAGGAGGCCGTGATGACCAACACCATGCGCTCGAGCCGGCCGGCCGCCGCGACGGCGGCAGCCAAGCCACCCGCCACGGTTGACGCGCAGCAGGCCGAGGACTACCTGAGGGGGCACGAGGAGGGGACGACCTGGGCGCGCGACTTCGCGACCGTCGAAGAGCTGAGCGCCTTCGTCGCGAGCTTCGAGCCCGGCGAGGACGGCGACTTCGCCAACCAGTACTGGAGGGGCTACTTCGCCGCGGTCCAGGAGGTGCTGGACGCCTTCCGCCGCGGCGAGGCCGCGCCGTAGCCGCGGGCCGGATGCCCGCGCCGGTCAGGACCCTGGCCGGGTCGGCTCGGTGAGCGCCCGCCACAGGGCGTCGATCTGCCCTTTCACCGAGCACGAGGAGACCAGCGGCAGGCAGCCCTCGGGCACCGGCGGCATGCTGCCGTCCGCGGCGCGCTCCTGCTCGACGATCACCGGTATGCCCGGGTTCTGGCGGCGGATGGCGGCGGCGATGCCGAGCTTCGGGTCAAGGCCGTGCAGGACCGCGTCGGCGCCGGCCACCAGCGGGCACCGCTGTCCGCGCAGCAGCGGGCAAGCCGGCGTGTCCTGCCCGGGACCCGAGCAGAAAGCGACGTCAAAGCCCGCTCGCTGGAACATGGAGAAGTCCGAAATCGCCATCGCGGGGCTGGCGTCCTCGATGAGAACTCGCGGACGATGGCCCGCCGGCGCGTGTGCGCGCCATGCTCTCCTGGGCACTCGCTGTTTCATACGCCCCCACCTACTCTCCTGTTCCCACGAACACATGTCCGGCCGGGCCGGCGGCAGAGCCCATGGTCCCGTCTTGGCGCCCAATGGTCCGTGCCCTGCCGGGGACGTCCCTGGCGCCGGGACGCGGTTCAGCCGAGCAGCGTGGCGGCGCTCACGCCCCGGATGGAGGCGTCCAGCACCTCGGCGATGTGCGCCGTCGGCATCCGGTGCCCGCTGGCCGACAGCGACGAGGCGATCTGCATGGCGCAGCCCGGGTTCGCGGTCACCAGCAGGCCGGCCCCGGTGGCCGCGACGTTGGCGGCCTTGCGCCGGCCGAGTTCCCTGGCAGGCTCGGGCTGGACCAGGTTGTAGATGCCCGCCGAGCCGCAGCAGGTGCCGCCGTCGGCGATCTCGGCCAGCCGCAGCCCGGGTATCGCGGCCAGCAGTTCGCGCGGCTGCAGCGTGATCCGCTGGGCGTAGGCGAGATGACAGGCCGCGTGGTAGGCCACGGTGACGTCGAGCGGGTGCCGGGTCGCGGCCGGGCCGAGCCCGGCCAGGAACTCGCTGAGGTCGCGGACCTTGCCGGCCAGCGCGGCCGCCCGCGCGCTCCACCCGGGATCGTCGGCCAGCAGGTCGCGGTACTCCTTCATCGCCGAGCCGCAGCCGGCCACGTTGACCACGACGGCGTCCACGCCCGCCCGCTCGAAGGTCTCGATCGCCCGCCGCGCGAACCTGGCCGCCTCGGCCCGGCGGCCGCCGTGCAAGGACAGCGCGCCGCAGCAGCCCTGGCCCGCGGGGACGATGACGTCGCAGCCCTCGGCGGCCAGCACCCTGGCCGTC
>JASHUI010000863.1:0-8157 GCA_030040095.1 Streptosporangiaceae bacterium
ACTACATGCAGACGCCGTTCGCGACCCGGCGCGACCTGCTCGAGCAGGCGATGACCGACGCGCTGCCGCCGTTCCACCTCACCCCGGCCACCCGGGACCCGGACCTGGCCGCCCGCTGGTTCAGCCAGTTCGAGGGCGCGGGCCTGGACGGCATCGTCGCCAAGCCGCTGGACGGCGGCTACGAGCCGGACAAGCGGGTCATGTTCAAGGTCAAGCACGAGCGGACGGCCGACTGCGTGGTCGCCGGGTACCGGCCGCACAAGAGCGGCGAGGACGTGGTCGGCTCGCTGCTGCTCGGCCTGTACGACGACGCGGGCAAGCTGGCCAGCGTCGGCGTGATCGGGGCGTTCCCGGCGGCGACCAGGCGCGAGCTGTTCACCGAGCTGCAGCCGCTGGTCACCGGGTTCGAGGGTCATCCGTGGAACTGGGCCAGGCCGGAGCCGGGGGTCCGCGGTCCGCGCGACGCCGAGCACAGCCGGTGGAACGCGGACAAGGACCTCTCGTTCGTCCCGCTGCGTCCCGAGCGGGTGGTCGAGGTCCGCTACGACCACATGGAGGGAACCCGGTTCCGGCACACCGCCCAGTTCGTCCGGTGGCGCCCCGACCGCGACCCGGAGTCCTGCGGCTTCGCTCAGCTCGAGGAGCCGGTCAGCTTCAACCTCGCGGACATCCTGGGCGGCGGGTGACGCGCTGACCCCGGGCCGGCGCGTTCTAGACCCCCACGTACTCGATGCCCGCGAGCTGGCAGAACATCCGCCAGCTGGCCGCGTGACGGCCGAGGTTCATCACCTCGTGATGCGGGCCGCCCGCGGCGAGCCATCCGTTCAGGCAGGCGCGCACGCCGGTGTTCGGCCGGAACTGGCCGTACGGCATCTCCAGCGCGGGCAGTTCCTGGCTGTCCAGGTTCTCGCCCTCGGCGACCACGAGCCGGAACCGCTCGCCGCCCAGCGACACCAGCGTGGCCAGGGTGGCCGGGCCGGGCTGGTACTGGAACAGGAACGTGGGCGGGTCGGCCAGCTTGCCGATCCCGAGCGGCCGCTTGATCAGCTTCACCGGCCGGTCCGAGCGGGCGATCTTCCAATTGCCCTCGCCCATGTGGCTCATCAGGATCGAGTCCGACGGGAAGTCCATCGCGTACATCTCGGTGAAGTGCGCGTCGCCGATGAGCACGTGCCCGGCCGACACCAGGCACGCGGTCAGCACGTCTCCCTCGGCGGCGTACCCGTAGCCCCGGGCCATCAGGGTGGAGGCGGCGGCCAGCGGCAGCCGGGCGAACCTGCCGTCCTCCCCGATCGCGTCGAAGTGCGCGGTGTAGGCGCCGTAGCCGCCCGCGTCCAGGATGTTCTTGATCGCGACCTGCATCCGGGCGTGGTCCTCGCGCTCCTCGGCGGACAGCCGCGGGTCGATCTCGAACCGCTCGTCCTCGAACGCGATGACCTCCGCCACCTGGCCGCCGGTCACGGTCTGCATGCCGCGGTACAGGTCGCCCGGCGCGACGGCCAGGATCTCCGGGCCCAGGCTGCGGATCAGCGCGCTCTCGTCCACCCGGATGTCGCCCATGTCGTTCATCGCGTAGCCGAACAGCGCGACCTTCAGCGACTTCCACGCGGTCACGGCGGCCGCGGCCCGGGCCCACCGGCCGACGTCGGCGCGGAACCCCTCGCTGCGCCAGTCGTCGGTCAGCACGCAGAACCGCTTGCCCGCCCGCACCATCGCGTTCGCGGTGTCCTGGGCTCCGTGGACGCCCTGGTTGTAGGTCATGTCGGCCATGTCCCAGGCCGGGGTGACCGACGGCTCGGGCTGGATGTTGGCCATCAGGATCGGCAGCCGGGACTGCGACAGCAGCCGAGCCACCCGCATGGCCGGGCCGTACGTGAGCATCACGACCATGACCCCGTCCAGGTCGGCGTTCTCGAACTCGCGCATCGCGCGCTCGGCGTCCTCGCGGTACTTGACCGGCTTGCTCGGGATGAACTCGGCCACGTCCGCGAGATGCGCGGCGATCTGCGCCGCGTACCCCGCCTGCCGGTCGGCGATGCCGGGGATCATCTCGTCGTAGAGGTCCTGCATGATGCCCAAGATCCCGATTCTGGGTTTGCGGTCAGACATCGAACCTTCCTTCCTGAACGGATAGTCTCGGCCGCCCCTGGGAGCGGCGCGGCCGGCCGGCCCGGGGGTCAGCGCTGGCCGTACTCCTGCTGGTAGCGCCGGTGCAGCGCGTCGATCTGCTCGGCCGGGATCGGCGGGACCGGGTCGCCGAAGGCGCGGGCCAGGTGCACGGTGCGGGCCACGTCCTCGCACATCACCGCCGCCTTCAGCGCGGCCAGGGCGTCCTTGCCGATGGTGAAGACGCCGTGGCTGCGCATCAGCACCGCGGGCGAGCGGTGCCCGGTCAGCGTGGCGACGATGCCGCGGCCGATCTGGTCGCCGCCGATCAGCGCGAACGGCCCGACCGGGATCTCGCCGCCGAACTCGTCCGCCATGGCGGTGATCACGCACGGGATGGCCTCGCCGCGGGCGGCCCAGGCGGTCGCGTACGCCGAGTGCGTGTGCACCACGCCGCCCACGCCGGGCATCTCGCGGTAGACGTAGGCGTGCGTGGCCGTGTCGCTGGACGGGCGGTAGCCGCCGGGGTTGACCGCCGGGTCCTCGACGACCCGGCCGTCGAGGTCGCAGACCACCATCGACTCCGGGGTCAGCTCCGCGTAGCCGACGCCGCTCGGCTTGATCACCATGAGGTCCTGGCCGGGCACCCGGGCCGAGAGGTTGCCCGACGTCCACGCGACCAGGCCGGCCGCGGCCAGGTCGGCGTGCAGGCGGCAGACCTCGCGGCGGAGCTCGTCCAGGCCGGTGGCCAGACCGGTCATGACCGGCTCCGGTCCTGCTCGGCCGCGGCCGCCGCCGCGGAGCTCAGCACCCGGTCGCGCACCGCCCGGAGCCGGTGCATCACCTCGTTGCCGCCGCGGCCGAAGTAGTCGTGCAGCAGGCGGTACTCGGCGTAGAGCCGGTCGTACACGTCGGCGCTGGCCGGATCGGGCAGGTACACCGCGTCGCGCTTGCCGCCCATCGCCGCGGCGGCGGCCGGCACGTCGGGGTAGCGCCCGGAGGCCACCGCCGCGTGGATGGCCGACCCGAGGGCCGGCCCCTGCTCCGAGGCGATGACGCTGAGCGGCCGGCGGGTCACGTCCGCGTAGACCTGCAGCACGAACTCGTTCTTGGTCAGCCCGCCGGCGATCACCAGCTCGCTGACCGGGACGCCGGACGCCCCGAACGCGTCGATGATCACCCTGGTGCCGAAGGCGGTCGACTCCACCAGCGCCCGGTAGATGTCCGGGGCCCGGGTGGCGAGGGTCAGGCCGACGATCGCCCCGGACAGGTGGTGGTCGACCAGCACGCTGCGGTTGCCGTTCAGCCAGTCCAGCGCGATCAGCCCGTGCGCGCCGGCGGGCTGCGCCGCGGCCTCCCGCGACAGCAGGTCGTGCAGGCCGATGCCGCGGCGCCGCGCCTCGTCGTGGTACCAGGGCGGGACCGCGTGGTCGGCGAACCAGGCGAAGATGTCGCCGACCCCGCTCTGCCCGGCCTCGTAGCCCCACAGCCCGGCGACGATGCCGCCGTCGACCACGCCGCACATGCCGGGCACCTCGGCCAGCCGGGTGCCGTTCATCACGTGGCAGGTCGACGTCCCCATGATCGCGACCATCTGGCCCGGCGCGATCGCGGCGGCCGCGGGCGGGGTGACGTGGGCGTCGACGTTGCCGACCGCGACCGCTATCCCCTCCGGCAGGCCGGTCCAGCGGGCCGCGCGCGCGGTGAGCGAGCCGGCCCTCGCGCCCAGCGGCTGGATCTCGCGGGCGAGCTTGTCCGCGGCGAACCCGGCGAACCCCGGGTCGAGGGCGGCCAGGAACTCACGCGAGGGATACCGCCCGTCCTGCCGGATGCCCTTGTAGCCGGCGGTGCAGGCGTTCCTGGTCTCGACCCCGGTGAGCTGCCAGATGATCCAGTCGGCCGCCTCGATCCACCGCTCGGCCCGCCGGTAGATCTCCGCGTCCTCCTCCAGCAGCTGCAGCCCCTTGGCGAACTCCCACTCCGAGGAGATCTTGCCGCCGTACCTGGCGATCCAGGGCTCGTGGCGGTCGCGGGCGAGCGCGTTGATCCGGTCCGCCTGTGGCTGCGCCGCGTGGTGCTTCCACAGCTTCGGGTACGCGTGCGGCCGCCCGGCCAACCCGGGGACCTGGCACAACGGCGTGCCGTCGGCGGTCGTGGGCAGGACCGTGCAGGCGGTGAAGTCGGTGCCGATCCCGGCCACCAGGGCCGGATCGATGCCCGCGCCGGCGACGGCGGCCGGGACCGCGTGCCGGAGCACGTCGAGGTAATCCTCCGGATCCTGCAGCGCCCAGTCCGGCGGCAGCGGCTCCCCGGTGCCGGCGAGCACGGCGTCCATCACGCCGTGCGAGTACTCGTGGACGGCGGTGCCGAGCTCGGCCCCGTCCCGGGCGCGCACGACCAGGGCCCGCCCGGACAACGTTCCGAAGTCGACCCCGACGAAGCAGGCGTCCGGATTGTTAGCGCTAACAGCCTGGTGATCGTCCACGTGCGTTTCCTTAACTGGCTGTGGGGGGGCGGGGGTGGGGTCAGCGGGTGAGCGGGTCAGCGCCTGGGCGGCCGGGTCGCGCTGGCGCGCACGATGAGCTCCGGTGCGACCGGCAGCCGGGCGCCGGAGACCGGCCGCCCGCTGATCCGGTCGACGAGCAGTCGCAGCGCCTGTCTTCCGAGTTCTCCGAAATCCTGCCGCACCGTGGTCAGCGGGGGAAGGAAGTACGCAGATTCGGGTATGTCATCAAAACCCACGACACTGGCGTCGGCCGGGACCTGGCGGCCGTGCTCGCCCAGGGCCCGGAGCAGGCCGAGCGCCATCTGGTCGTTGGCGCAGAAGACCGCGGTCACCTCCGGCATCGTGGCGAGCTGGTGCCCGACCTCGTAGCCCGAGCGCGCCGACCAGTCCCCGCGCATGATCTCCGGCTCGGTCGTGCCCGCCTCGCGCAGGGCCTGGGCCCAGCCTTCCGCGCGCTCGAGCGCGTCCAGCGTGGAGTCCGGGCCGCCCACGTAGTGGACGGTCTGGTGTCCCAGGTCGAGCAGGTAGCGAGTGGCCTGGAAGGCGCCGGAGATGTTGTCGATGGCGACCGAGTCCAGCGGGGCGCGGGTGCCGCAGCCGACGGCGACCAGCGGCACGTCGGCGGCGACCCCGTTGAGGGCCTCGAGCGCGGGCGTCTCGGAGGCGATCACGATGATCCCCTCGACGCCCTGGCCGAGGAAACGGTCGACCGCCTCCTGCATCGAGCGGCTCTCGAAGGCCGGCAGGCTGGTGATCGTCACCGAGTAGCCGGAGTGCGCCGCCCGCTCGATGCCGTACAGCATCGACGCGGGCCCGTAGAGCGTGGTGTCGAAGCTGATCACGCCGAGGGTATGGGTGCGCCCGGTGACCAGCGACCGCGCCGCCGCGTTCGGCCGGTAGCCGAGCTCGCGGATCGCCGCGAGGACGTCGTCCCTGGTCTGCGGCCTGACATTGGGATGGCCATTGAGCACCCGGGACACGGTCTGGTGCGAGACGCCGGCCAGGCGGGCGACATCCGCCATGACCGGCCGCGCGGTTGGCCCGCTCGCCGTCGACGCCACCAGGTCCCCTCGGTCACCGCTTCTTCGTCGCCCGCGCGACGCAGCGCCCTGAGGCGAGGCCACCGTGAGCGTTCACATGCCGGGCTGTCAAGAGCCGCGTTCACGGGCAGCACCAGGGTAAGCGAGACCGTCCCGGGCACTCACACCGGTCGGCAGCCGGGCGAGTCCGTCATTTGGTGGAACGCCCGGATCGGTGAAAACCTACGGCGCATGGAGAGGGAGCGTGGCCCCTTCGAGAGCCCGATCACGCCGGCCACGGTGGCCGCGCGGATCACCGAGCTCGAGCGGGCTCTGGCCGACAGCGAGAACGCCCTGGGCCCGGAGCACCCGGACACGCTGAAGGCCCGCGAGGCGGTGGCGCGCGGCTACCTGTTCCTCGGCCGGGCCGCCGAGGCGATCGCCCTGGCCGAGAAAGACCTGCCGGCCTGCGAGAACCTGCTCGGCCCGGATCACGCGGACACGCTGCAGGCCCGCAACGATCTCGGGATCGGCTACCGGTCGGTGGGGCGCGCCGCCGACGCGGTGGCGCTGCACGAGCGGAACCTCGCGATTCAGGAGCGACTGCTCGGGCCGGACCATGCCGGCACGATCGTCACCCGGTCCCTGCTCGCGGACGCGTACTGGTCGGCCGGCCGCCCCGGCCCGGCGCTGCTGGGCTACCGGGAGGCCCTGGCCGACGCCGAGCGGACCCTCGGCCCCGGGCACCCGGACACCACGCACATCCGCGGCAACCTGGCCAGCGCGTACTGCTCGGACGGGCGCATCCCCGAGGCGATCGCGCTGCACGAGCAGAACCTGGCCGCGAGGCACGCCGACCCCGGTCCCGACGACCCGGACACGCTGTCGTCCCGGCACGGGCTGGCGAGATCGTTCGCCGCCGCGGGCCGGCTGGTGGACGCGGTGCCGATGTTCGAGCGGGTACTCGCCGAACGAGAGCGGGTGCTGGGCCCGGACCACCCGGACACCCTCGCGTCCTGCGACGCGCTGGCCGCCTCGTACAGCGCGGCCGGCTGGTTCGCCGAGGCGATCACGCTGCACGAGAGCACCGTCGCCGAGGCGGAGCGGGTGCTCGGACCAGATCACCCCGAGACGTTCGCGTTCCGGAACAATCTCGCCGCCGCCCTGCACCGGGCCGGCCGGGCCGCGGAGGCCATGGCCCTGCTGGAGCCGCTGCTCGCCCAGCGGGAGCGGTTGCTCGGCCCCGACCACCCGGACACCCTCGCGACCCGCAACGACCTGGCCGCCGCCTATGCCAGGTCCGGCCGCATCACCGAGGCGATCGCGCTGCACGAGCGAAACGTCGCCGACCTGGACCGCGTGCTCGGTGCCGATCACCCGACCACGCTGACCTCGCGGGGCAACCTGGCCGCCGCCTATGGCCGGGCCGGCCGGCTGACCGAGGCGATCGCGCTGTACGAGCAGAACCTGGCCGACCGCGAACGGCTGCTCGGGCCGGACCATCCGACGACCCTGACCTCGGTCAACAACCTGGCGGGCGGCTACGCCCGGGCCGGCAGGCTGCGCGAGTCGATCGACTACTACAAGCGGGCGCTGGCCGGCCGCAAGCGCGTGCTCGGCAACGACCATCCGGACACCCGGGCCACCCGCGATGCCCTGGCCCACGTCCGCGACCGGCGGCATGCCGCCCTGCTGACCTTCCGCCGCCCCCGATAGCCGGGGCCGAACCGCCCCGCTCTCCCGCCGACGACCCGACACCCCAGCCCCGCCCGCCGCCCCGCATACCCCCTGCCCGAACAGCGTGAACGGCGCCATCGCTGCTGTTGTTTCCGCCACGTCGGACCGTCCACGCTGTTGGCCGGGCGGGGTGCCGTCCGCAGTCTTCGGATCTTTGTCCCGATACCTCCGTGTTTGATCGGGTCCCGGTTAGGGGTTGTGAAGCGCTGTAGGTCGAGCCGAATTTTCGGCTCTTCCAATTTTGGTCAAAGGCTCTATCCGATAACCGCTCAGCCTGTCCGGAATACCGTCGCCCTTCGAGCGGGGAGTGGTCTGCGGGGAGGAGCGGCCGCGCCAGTCCGGCGATACCGGGCATACAACTCATAAAGGTTGGCGACGCAGGACCGATCCGTGGTTGCCACCCGGGCCGCTGGTGCCGTACCCGGTCCGGACATGGGGTTTATAACGACTCAACTAAAGAAGTTCACCGACTCTTGACAGTCATGTAACGCCCGATTGACACTACTTCGCAGATTTGAAACGTTCCATAACCCGGCAGGACCGACGCCCCGAAGGGCGTGGGCATGGGCGCTGAGCTGCAGGTTAGCGGGTCAGCGGTCGCTGAGCCAGCGAGCCGGGCCCGGGCACCAGACCGAACGCAGCGGCGGCCAAGCGCGGAGAGGGCAGAGGTCAGTCCATGGAAGCTGGGCGCGACGCCAACGGGCGCAGGGTCAGCGGTCCTGGCTTGGCGCCGCCGAGGCTCGCGCCGGGACTGATGCCAGCCGCCGCCGGGCAACCCAACCGACCCGA
>JASHUI010000090.1:0-14193 GCA_030040095.1 Streptosporangiaceae bacterium
CGGCAGATCCCGTCCCGCTGGATGGTCTGCACCACCGGGTACCCCGCGGCCTGGCCGGCCGGCGAGCGGGCCACCAGCACCGCGAGCTCGCGCTCGAACGGCACGTGCTCCTCGGCCAGCAGGTCGATGCCGTGGGCGAGCACGGCCGCCGCGTCTTCCGGCGTCTGGCACACCCAGACGCCCTTGCCGTCGTAGCCGCCGCTGACCGCCTTGAGCACGACCGGCCAGCCCGAGCGGTCGGCGAAGCGGGTCACGTCCTCGAGCCCGGCGGCCCTGACGTGCCGCGGGCAGGCGATGCCGAGGCCGGCCAGCCGCTCGCGCATCGCGCTCTTGTCCTGGGTGTAGCGCAGCGCGTCCGGCCCGGGCCGGACCTTCAGGCCGGCCCGCTCCAGCGCGGCCAGGTGCGGGCCGGGCACGTGCTCGTGATCGAACGTCACGACGTCGCAGTGGTCGCCGAAGGCCAGCAGGTCGTCCAGCGACCGGTAATCGCCCAGCCACGTCCCGGCGCAGACCTGCGCGGCGCTCTCGTCGGGTGCGGCCGCGAGCACCCGGAACCCGATGCCGAGCCCCACCGCCGCCTGGCAGGTCATGCGGGCGAGCTGTCCGGCTCCCACCATGCCGACAACCGGAGGACCTGAACGCGACGGTTCCGGGCCGGACATCACAGCGCGAGCCGACTGTTGTTCCGTCATGACCAACGCAGGTTATCCGATGCCGTGCCCGCTGAGTTGACGGAGCATACGGCCCGGCGGCCGGTCTCAGGCCGGGCCGCTGACCACGGGCTCGTCGGTCCCGTCCGCCACGCCGTGCGGGAGGAACAGCGCGAACACGGCCGGCCGGGGCCGCACCAGCACGACCTGGCCGCCGTCGGCGGCCGCCACCGTCCGGGCCAGGGAGAGCCCGAGACCGGTGCCGCCCGGTGCCCCGCTGACGCTGCGCTCGAAGATCCGCGGCACGAGCTCCGGGGGCACGCCCTTGCCCTCGTCCCTGACCTCGATCACCACCGACCTCGGAGTTTGCGACGTCCGGATCGTCACGGTCCCGCCGCCGTGGACGAGCGCGTTGTCGAGGAGTGTCGCGATCACCTGGGCTGCGCTGCCCGGAGTGACGTAAGCGTAAAGGCCCTTCTCCCCGATGACCTCCAGCTTCCTGCTGACCCGCCGGAACGCCGGATCCCACTCCACGACCTGCTGCGCCACGATGTCGTCCACGCTGGCCAGGGTGGGCGACCCGGAGAAGTTCCTGCGGGCGCGGCCGAGCAGCTGGCCGACCACCTCGGCGAGTCGCTCGGTCTGGGCCAGCGCCGCCGCGCCCTCCTCGCGCACGACGTCCGGGTAGTTCGCGGCCGCGACCATCTCCTCCAGCCGCATGGACAGCGCGGTCAGCGGCGTCCGGAGCTGGTGAGACGCGTCCACGGCGAAGTCGCGCTCCGCGGTCAGCAGGTCGTTGATCCGCTGAGCGGACCCGTCCAGCCCCTCCGCCACCCGGTCGAGTTCCGCCACCCCGTACCGGCGCCCGAGCGGCCGGGCGTCGCCGGAACCCAGCCGGTCCGCGGCGCCGGCCAGTTCCTGCAGCGGGCGGGCCAGCCGCCGCGCCTGCAGCACGGCCAGTCCGACCGCCACGGCCAGCGCCAGCAGCACCAGCGAGCCGATCATCACCAGGCCGCCGGCCACCTGCTGGCTGACCAGCGAGTCGTCGGCGACCACGGTGACCGTGAAGTCCCTGGTCGAGTCGTGCCCGGTGATCGAGTCATGCGCCGGAGGGCTGGTGCCGACCGACACCCGGCCGACCCCGCGCTGGCTGATGACGACGTAACGATCGGACAGCGACTTGCCCATCTGGACGGCGTCGGGCGGCAGCCCGGCGTCCACCCGGTCCTGCAGCCCGGTGGCGATCAGCGTGGCGTCGTGGCGCACCTGCTCGTCGGCCTCGCTGGTGCGCTGGCGGGTGACCAGGAAGCCGAGCGGGACGCCGAGCAGCAGCACCGCCGCCACGGCGACCGCGAGCATGGAGACGAGCAGGCGGCGCTGCACGCTCAGCCTCCGCGCCCGCTATCGGGGCCCGCCATCCGCCCGCGCACGCTCAACATCCTCCGCAGTCAGTCCCCGCGCTCGAACCGGAAACCGACGCCGCGCACGGTCGTGATGAACCTGGGGCTGTGCGCGTCGTCGCCGAGCTTGCGGCGCAGCCAGGAGACGTGCATGTCCAGGGTCTTGGTCGAACCCCACCACTTGCTGTCCCAGACCTGCCGCATGATCTGCTCCCGGGTGACGACCTTCCCGGCCTCGCTCACCAGCAGCGAGAGCAGGTCGAACTCCTTGGAGGTGAGATCGATCTCGGTGTCGCCGAGCCAGGCCCGGCGCGCGTCGGCGTCCACCCGGACGCCCTGCACCACCCGGCTCTCCGTCGCCCCGCGGCGCAGCAGGGCCCGGACCCGGGCCAGAAGCTCGGCCAGCCGGAACGGCTTGGTGACGTAGTCATCGGCGCCCGCGTCCAGGCCGATCACGGTGTCCACCTCGTCCGCGCGCGCGGTCAGGATGAGCACCGGGATGGCGTGGCCCGCCGACCTGATCTGCCGGCAGACCTCGAGCCCGTCGAGCTTGGGCAGGCCGATGTCGAGCAGGATCAGGTCGATCCCGCCGCCGCAGGCGGCCTCGATGGTGGACGGCCCGTCAGCGGAGACGTCGACCTCATAGCCCTCGCGGCGCAGGGCGCGCGCCAGGGGCTCCGAAATAGACGGGTCATCCTCGGCAAGCAAAACGCTGGTCATGCTCAGATCGTAAGCCGGGCGGCAACTATTTCCTTCGCTCCACGCCCAGGAACTGCTCAGATAGCAATTTGTAGTTGCCTAGCGACTCTATGTCAGACGGGGGTGACGCCGTGGCGGCGCCGCGAGAACGACCGGTCCTTGCCGCGCGCCGCCTCGAACCGCCGGATCAGCTCCGACCTGAGGTCCTCCGGTTCGACCACGTCGTCCACCACCAGTTCCCCGGCCAGCCGGAGCACGTCGATGTCGGCGTCATAGGCCTCCCGGAGCCGCTCGGTCTCCTTCTCCCGCTCCGCCGGGTCTGCGATCGCCGCCAGCTTGTTGTAGTAGACGGCGTTGACGGCCGCCTCGGCGCCCATGACAGCGATCTTGGCGGTCGGCAGCGCCAGGGTCGCGTCCGGCTCGAAGCCGGGGCCCGCCATCGCGTACAGGCCCGCCCCGTAGGCCTTGCGGACCACGACGCAGATCTTGGGCACGGTGGCCTCGGCCACGGCGCTGATCATCTTGGCGCCGTGCCTGATGATCCCCTGCTTCTCCACGGCCGTGCCGACCATGAAGCCGGGCACGTCGGCCAGGAACAGCAGCGGCACGTTGAACGCGTCGCAGAGCTGGATGAACCGGGTGGCCTTGTCCGCCGAGTCGACGAACAGCACGCCGCCCTTGAACATCGGGTTGTTCGCGACCACGCCGACGACCCGGCCGGCCAGCCGGGCGAAGCCGACGATCAGCTCCCTGGCCCACAGCTCGTGAACCTCGAACAGCGACCCGGAGTCCACCAGGCCGCGGACATACCGGCGCATGTCGAACGCCTGCCGCTCGCTGACCGGGACCAGGGCGCGCAGGTCGGCCGGGGCCGGGCCGGCCGCGCCGGCCGCCGGCGGCGCCTCCCGCCAGTTCGCCGGCAGGTAGGAAAGGAAGCCGCGGACCGCGGTGATCGCGTCCTGCTCCGACTCCGCCAGGTGGTGACCGCAGCCGGAGACCGTGCAGTGCATCCGCGCGCCGCCCATCTCCTCGAGCGTGGTCTTCTCCCTGACCACCATCTCGACCATGCGCGGGCTGCCCAGGTACATCGAGGCGTTCCCGTTCACCATCGCCACGAAGTCGCAGAACGCCGGGATGTAGGCGCCGCCGGCCGCCGAGGGCCCGAACAACGCGCACGCCTGCGGGATCGAGCCGGAGGCGCGCACCTGGGTGTGGAAGATCTTGCCCGCCCCGCGGCGGCCGGGGAACATCTCCACCTGGTCGGTAATCCGCGCGCCCGCGGAGTCGACCAGGTAGACCATGGGGATGCCGCAGGCGTAGGCCTTTTCGATGATCCGGATGATCTTCTCGACCGTGCGGGCGCCCCACGAGCCGGCCTTGACCGTCGAGTCGTTCGCCATCAGCGCGACCGGGCGGCCCTCGATGGTGGCGGTGCCGGTGATCACCCCGTCGGCGGGCAGGCCGTCGGCCAGGACGTTGGCGAACGCGCCGTCCTCGGTAAAGCTGGCCTCGTCGACGAGCAGGGCGATCCGGTCCCGGGCGAACAGCTTGCCCGCGGCCGCGGCGGCCTCGTGGTACCTGGCCGCGCCGCCCTCCTCGATCCTGTCCCGCAGCCGCGCGAGCTCGGGATGACCGGCATGACCGTCGGGGCTCGCCGCCCCGTCCTTCAGTACGTCGCTCACGCTGGCGACTGTACTGTGTATCTCCGTGCCCCCGGAGCGCTCGGGAGCCTCCCCAACCAGCTCACCGCGGCGCCGGCGCGTTATTGCAAGTGCAGGCTGACGCCGAGCAGGACCAGCCACCAGAGCGCGATGGCCAGCACCGCGGACAGGACCACCTTGAGCAGCGGGACCGTGATGTACGCGCGGTCCCAGGCGATGACGAGCCCCACGATGATGTAGATCAACCCCAGCAAGCCGATCCGCTTGAACATGACCATCCGCTCCGATCCGTCCGCCTGGGCCCAACCCGAGGGCCCGGCCGACCTGCGCGGGTTTGTCTGTCCGGATCGCGGCGGTTCAAACATGGATGGCCGGCCGCCAGGCCGGCCATCCGGTCATGCCGGAATTATCCGGGTTCTCGGGCCGGCCCGGAGCACCTGGGAGGGAAGCGGCCGCCCGATGATCCGCTCCGCGTCGGCGGCGGCGTCGATCATCGCCTCGAGGTCGATCCCGGTCGCGACGCCCATGTCCTCGACCATGTGCACGAGTTCCTCGGTGGCGATGTTGCCGGTGGCCCCGGGGGCGTAGGGGCAGCCGCCGAGCCCGCCGACCGAGGCGTCGAAGTCGGACACCCCGAGCTCGAGCGCGGTCAGCACGTTGGCCAGGCCGGTGCCGCGGGTGTTGTGGAAGTGCAGGTTGAGCCCGACGTCCGGATGGGCCGAGCGGAACGCCCCGACAAGCTCACGGACCCTCCGCGGCGTGGCCATGCCCGTGGTGTCGCCGAACGAGATGCAGTCCGCGCCGTCGGCCACCGCCCGGGACGCCACCCGGACCACCCGCTCGACCGGCACGTCGCCCTCGTACGGGCAGCCCCAGGCGGTGGAGACGATCACCTGGCAGGTGGCCCCGCGGCCGTGCGCCTCGTCGATGACCGCCGCGATGTCGTCGAGCGACTCCTCGGTCGACCGGTTGACGTTCTTGCGGTTGTGGGTGTCGGACGCGGACACCACGGCCTCGATCTCGGTCAGCCCGCGGTCCAGGGCCCGGCGGGCCCCGCGCAGGTTCGGCACCAGGGCGGAGTACCTGACCGAGGGTGCCCGGTCGATCCCCAGCCACACCTGGTCCGCGTCCGCCATCTGCGGGATCGCGTCCGGCCTGACGAACGACACCGCCTCGATGCGCTGCACGCCCGTGGCCGACAGCCGGTCGATGAGCTCGATCTTGGCCTCGGTCGGCACCGGGTCCTCGTTCTGCAGCCCGTCACGGGGACCGACCTCGCGCACCGAGATCCGTTCCGGAAGGTCACTCACTGCGTCGCCTCATACCTTGAAGGCTAGCGATCCTCGCGCGCGAGCCGGGCCTGCTCGTCCTGGACCAGCTGGAACAGCGTGGCCTGGACCCGCTCGACCTCGGGTATCTCGTTCAGGATCAGCTGACCGTGCTCGCCGGCCGACTCGACGATGAGCCTGCCGCACCCGAGCAGCCGGTCCAGCAGGCCGTGCGAGAACGACACGTCGCTGATCTTGATCAGCGGGAAGTCGCGGCCGGACCGGGACAGGATGCCGCGACGCAGCCTCAGCCTGCGGGTGGTCAGCTCGTAGCTGGTCGTCTTCCAGCGCAGCCACGGGACAACGAACCAGACGATCATGGCCAGGACGGCCACGCCGACGACCGCGAAGCGCGCCGCGACCAGGTCGCTGCGCGGCGGGAGCAGGATCTCCGCCGCGACCGCGGCCACCAGGATCAGAAAGAGGACGAAGACCGGCCGCAGCAACGTCTTCCAGTGCGGGTGCAGCCGCAGCACGAAGCGCTCGCCCTCGACCAGGGAACCATCACCGGCCATAGCTCACATCGTGGCACGTATGGCGGCAATATGTGGTCAGGCGCGTCTCAGCGGACGTGCACGACGTCGCCGGCGCTGACCGGGGCCAGGCCGGACGGCGACCGGACGACCAGCCGGCCCACGTCGTCTATCTCGGCCGCCTCGCCGGTGACGGCCGGCCCGCCAGGCAGCGACACGACCACCTGCCTGCCGAGGGTGGCGCACAGCCGCCGGTACTCGGCGCGCAGCCCGCTTTCGCCCGCGTCGCCCAGCCGGCCCGTCCAGGCCCGGTACCAGCGCTCCAGCTCCCGGAGCATGCTCGCAAGCAGCCGGTCCCTGTCGGTGACCGCCGCGCCCTCCAGCGCGAGCGAGGTGGCCCCGGCCACCGGCAGCTCGTCCCGGCCGGTGGACACGTTGATCCCGGCGCCCACCACGATCGCGTCGCCGGCCTGCTCCGCCAGGATGCCGCCCAGCTTGGCACCGTGCACCATGACGTCGTTGGGCCATTTCAGCCGGGCGTCGACCCCGGCCTCGCTCCGCAGCGCCGAGGCGAGGGCGACGCCGGCCAGCAACGGCACCCAGCCCCGGTGCGCCTGGGGCACGGCGGCGGGGCGCAGCAGCACCGAGAACGTCAGCCCGGCACGCGGCGGCGTGACCCACTGTCTGGCCATCCGCCCGCGCCCGGCCGACTGCGCTTCGGCCGCCAGCACCGTGCCCTCGGCCAGGCCGTCTTTGGCCCGTCCCAGCAGGTCGGAGTTGGTGGAGCCGGTCTCGGCCACGACGCGGATCTCGCGCCAGAGGCCGCCCGGCGTCACCACGGCCTCGCGCAGGGCCTCGGCACTCATCGGCGGCCGGGCGGCCGGACTCATACGCGCCATGCACGCTATTGTCAAGCCTGGGGGCTTACCTGTTCCGCGCCGGGGTGCCAGCACGTCTGGACTCATCCACGAGTTTCGCTGCGCGGCAGGTCATGCGGGCTGAGCGGCCCGGACAGTCGAGGAGAGCAGTGCCCGATCTCGAGCTAGAGCGTCGCGGCGCGCGCGAGCGGCCTGGCGCACCGGGCGGGCACGTGGTGCGTGGTCTGCCCTGGGCGGGCGCGACCGTCGCCGCGATGCGCAGGGTCGCCGCCATGCTGACGCCGAGGGCGCTGTGGCGCGACCACCGGCTGTTCACGATCCTGGTCGCGCTCGCGCTCGTGCCGCGCGTGCTGGCCGCGCTGGCGTTCCGGCCCGCCCTGCTCACCTCGGACTCGTTCCTGTACCTGGGCGAGGCCGCCAAGGGCACGCTGGGCGTGATCCGGCCGTCCGGCTACTCGCTCCTGCTCGACCTGCTGCGGCCGTTCCCGCACCCGCTGCTCGCGGTCACCACGGTGCAGCACCTGATGGGGATCGCGATCGCGGTCGTCGTCTACGGCATGCTGCGCTACTGGGGCCTGCCCGCCTGGGGCGCGTCGCTGGCCGCGCTCCCGACCCTGTTCGACCCGCGCGAGATCGCGCTGGAGTCGTACATCCTGCCCGACACGCTGTACAACCTGATGCTGCTGCTGGCGGTGGCGCTGCTGCTGACCAGGCGCGTGCCGCGGCTGTGGCAGTGCGCGCTGGCCGGCCTGTTCGTGGCGTACGTCTCGGTGCTGCGCGGCAACGGGCTGCCGCTGGCCCTGATCTTCGCGGCGTTCCTGCTGATCAGGCGGGTCGGCTGGCGCGCCTTCGCCGCGGCCGCGGTCGCGTTCGCCGTGCCGCTGCTGTCCTACGTGCTGACGTTTCACGCCGCGTATGGCCAGTTCAATACCACCAGCAGCGACGGGCTGTTCCTGTGGTCGCGTACCACGAGCTTCGCCAACTGCGCGATCATCAAGCCGCCGAAGGAACTCGCGCCGCTGTGCCCGAACCGGGAGAAAATGGTCGCTCCGGCCGGCCCCGCGCCGGCCTGGTCGGTCAACGCCCTGCTCAACGAGCCTACCCCGGCCGACTACCTCTGGGCGCCGGATGCCTGGTGGCGGCATGACAAGTACCCGGGCGTGAACAAGTACAACGACAAGCTGGCCATGCGCTTCGCGATCGACGCGATCGAGGCGCAGCCGCTGGATTACCTCAGGGTCACGGCCAGGGACGTGCTGCTCGTGTTCATTGAGAACGACCGGCCGCTGACCAAGGCCACGATGAGCTTCACCGTGACCCCGCATATCGCCAGGCTGCCGTCCTATTACGCCCAGGACGAGTACGAATACGCCGGAATCCGCGGCGATACTTACCTGGTTCAGCCCTATGCGTATTTCCTGTTGCTCTATCAGCAGCCTGTCTATTTCCCCGGCATTGTCTTTTTCCTTGTCGTGGTGACCGGGCTGGTGGGCGTGGTGCGGCAATGGCGCAAATGGGGCGGCATCCAGGCCCTGCCGTGGACGCTGGCCGCGGCCAGCATCGTCCTCCCGGCCATGCTGACCCAGTCCCTGTACCGGTACACGATCGTCGCGATCCCGCTGGCCTGCCTGGCCGCGGGCATGACGTTCATCAGGCCTGAGCGGGAACAGGCCGCGCGCTCCGGCGCCGCGGGTTCCCCGGCCGCACGGTCCCCCGCCGCGGATTCCCCGGCCGCGCGCTCCCCGGCGCGCCCCGAGAGTTCTCGGCCGCAGCCTCCGGACGCGGACTCATTGGCGCTCCCCGAGAACCCGCAGGCGCACCCTCCTGGCGCGCCAAGCCCGTAATTCGCACGATATGCGCGGTGCGGCTTCAGGCCTGGACCAAAGACCTGACGGCATTGCAGGCCGGATGGCGGTAATCTCACAGCGCCGAAGCATTAGGGGGGAGCAAATGAAGACCGGAATACCTGTTTTACTGATATGCGCGGCATTCGCCGCGGGGTGCGCGAGCCACCCGGGGTCGCCGTCCGCGGGCAAATCCTCGGCGCACTCGGCCAGAACCGGGGGACATGGCACCTCGACATCCGGGGCGGGAACCGTGAGTTCGGCCGTGGCCACCGCGCCGAAGACCGCTGCGGCGGCCAAGAGCGCGGCTACCCTGTTCCTCGACCTGTACTCCGCCGACCAGTACTCGGCCGCCTACGAGATGCTCTCGCCGAACGCCAAGAAGTTCATCACCGAGCGCACCTGGGCGCGCGTGCATCAGGCCTGCAAGGGAACCTCCGGCCTGTCCTACACGGTCACCCAGCCCGTCCTGACCGGGAACAACGCGGTGGTCAGCGTGTCACTGGCCGGCACCGAGTCCGACCTGGGCAGCGACCAGGAGAGCCTGATCTACCGCGGCAACCGGTGGTACTTCGTCCCGCCGGATCTCTCGTTGTACAAGCATCACAGCGCGGCTCAGGTCTTGAGCGAGCTGAAGTCGCTGGGCGAGTGCACGTAGCCACCGGTCACCCGCTGGACGGCCGCCGTCGCTGCGGGCCCGCGTGCCGGGCCCGCAGCACGAGCGCGAGCTCGAAGCGGGCGTCGGGATCGTCGAGCTGCTCTCCGAACAGGTCCCGCAGCTTGTGCAGCCGGTAGCGCGCGGTCTGCGGGTGGATGAACAGGCGCGCGGCGACGCCGCTGCTCTTGCCGGTCTCCAGCCAGGCCAGCAGCGTCTCGGCCAGCGTGTCCTGGCGGCCGGGCGCCATGTCCTTGAGCGGGGCGAGCCTGCGGGCCCGCAGGCGGTCGAGCAGGTCCCCGCCGCGGCGCAGCACCATGTCGGTGAGGTGATCGTCGCAGTGGATAATCGAGCAGTCGCCGAAGACGCCCTGCTCGGCAAGCGTGAGCGCCTCGCGGGCCCAGTGCAGCGACTTGGCGGCGTCGCGCAGGCCGACCGGGGGTCCGACCGCGCCCCGCAAGCCGCGCAGCCCGCGGTCGAGCATGTCCCGGCGCCCGGGACCGTAGGGATCCGGGGCGATCAGGACCGGCGGCGTCCGGTCGAGATCCTGAAGCACCTCGGCGGGCAGAGCGGGCACCGGGCCGCCCGGCGGCTGGCGTCCGGCCAGCACGACCACCGATACCTGGCGCGGCTGGCGCCACTGCGCCAGGCGGGCCAGGTCGTCGATCGCCTCGACGGCGGCCGGAGGCTCGGCGAGCAGCAGGCCGACGAGCCTGCGGCGGCGGCGCTGCAGTTCCCCGGCCACCTGGGCCTGGGCCTGGGCGTATCCCTCAGCGGACAGGGCCGCCATCTCGTCAAGGAAGACGAACAGGGCCTCCGCGAGCAGACTCAGGGTCTCCAGCGGGGCGTCCATCCACTGCGATGCGTGGGTCAGCCAGCGCAGCGCCACCCTGGCACCGGCCCGCAGGGCCGCCTGGAGCGCTTCCAGGCTGCGCCCCTCGCTGGCCTCGGCCCCGCCCAGCCTGCGGAACACCTCGGCCGCCTGATCCGAGGACGCGCCAGGGTCGGCGATCCGGTCGAGGAACTGGCGGGCCGCCTCCTCGGCCCCCCGGCGGACCGCGTGCTCGTACGACCCGTCCCCCGGCCGCGCGTACTCAGCCACACTGGAGTGGACCTCCGCGACCATCTCCTCGATCACCATGGGC
Organism: Streptosporangiaceae bacterium; assembly: GCA_030040095.1. GTDB lineage: Bacteria > Actinomycetota > Actinomycetes > Streptosporangiales > Streptosporangiaceae > JASHPR01. Next base: position 10,734 of record JASHUI010000090.1, read on the forward strand.
AGCACGGGCCGAAGCTGGTCGGCCACCTCCGCCGGGATGGCGGGCCAAAGGCCCGCCATCCCGGCGGAACGGCCCCGGGGGTGGTTGCCGTTCCGCCGGGCCGGGCCGTTCCCGCGTCCCGCGGCGTTGCCGTTCCGGCCGGGCGCGGCGCTGCCATGAGGCGCACCGTTCGCGAGAGCCGTGCCGTTCACCCCCGGCGCGCTTTTGCGCCGGGGCGCGCCGTTCACGCGCGCGGCTGGTTCTGGATCGGACACCGCGAAGACCCTCGTTCCCTGGGCGATCTTTTCTGGCGGTGCCGGTGCCACAACGGGGAGTTAGCGGTCCAGCTACTCGCCGGTAATATCCTCCGAGGCTAGTTACCTTCCCGATCTGTGTCCAGTGAGGGCCCAGAGAACCGGTAGTGCGTGCGGAAACCGTCGCTATAACGACACTTAGCGCACACACTCCCGGGAGTGCGCCGGGCCGCACGGCAACACATCAGCGTTCCCCGCTCAAAGGCATGCCCCTTATAGCCATTTATGCGAATATTATTCCACTCAACAGACTCAGGCGGGGCAGCCCTGCCAGCCGCCCCTAATTTCGGTCCGCCCCGATTTACCCCCGACCCACTTCCGAATCGGGCAACCCGGCCCGAAACCCGGTCGTCGGCCCGCCTTCGCGGCCCCGCACCCGTCCGTCAGCGCGTTGTGGTTAAGAAATAGCCGGTCCCAGGCGGCAACTTCTTAACCCGTAACGGCTTGGCAGCCGCCGGACGCAAGCTGCGGTGGTTCCGGGCGGATGAGGCGACCCAGCAAGCGGTGGCCGACCTGACCGCAGGGGACGGCGCCGGGCACAGGTGCGGCGGCGCGCACGCCAGGCGGTGACCAGCCCGGCCGACGGCCTCGCGACCAGACACGCCGGGCTCGCAACCCCCAGCCGCCCGGCAACCCCGCCACCCAAGACACACCAAGCACATGCCCCTCAGCCCACAGCCCAGGACACGCCGGGCTCGCAACCGCCAATCCGCCCGGCAACCCCGCCACCCAGGACACACCAGGCACACGCCCCCCAAGCCACCCGACGGCCCACAACCTAGGAACCCCCAGCCCACCCGGCAACCCCGCCACCCACCCACGCCAGGCACACGCCCAGCCCGCCCGGCAACCCCGCGACCCAGCCACGCCAGGTTTGTGCCCTAACCTGTCCGGCATGGCCACCGAAGCTCAGCGGCCGGCCGACGAAGCCGACCAGCCAGCGTTGCACACGACCGCCGGGAAGATAGCCGATCTCGAGCGGCGCAGGCACGAGGCGGTCCACGCCGGTTCCGAGCGGGCGGTCGAGCGCCAGCACGCCCGGGGCAAGATGACCGCCAGGGAACGCATCGACGGGCTACTCGACCCCGGGTCGTTCACCGAGTTCGACGAGCTTGCCCGGCACCGGGCGCACGACTTCGACATGGCCTCCAACCGGCCCCTCGGGGACGGCGTCGTCACCGGGTACGGCACCGTGGACGGCCGGCCGGTCTGCGTGTTCAGCCAGGATTTCACGGTGTTCGGCGGCTCGCTCGGCGAGGTCTACGGCGAGAAGATCGTCAAGGTCATGGACCACGCGCTGAAGACCGGCTGCCCGGTGATCGGGATCAACGACGGCGGCGGCGCGCGGATCCAGGAGGGCGTGGTCGCCCTGGGCCTGTTCGGCGAGATCTTCTACCGGAACGTGATGGCGTCCGGGGTGATCCCGCAGATCTCGCTGATCATGGGACCGTGCGCCGGCGGAGCCGTCTACTCGCCGGCGATCACCGACTTCACCTTGATGGTCGAGGGCACCTCGCACATGTTCATCACCGGGCCGGACGTGATCAAGACGGTGACCGGGGAGGAGGTCAGCTTCGAGGACCTTGGCGGCGCGCTCGCGCACAACACCAAGTCCGGCGTCGCGCACTATGAGGCCAAGGACGAGGACGACTGCCTCAGCTTCGCCCGCGAGCTGCTCTCCTACCTGCCGTCCAACAACCTGGACGAGCCTGCGGCCACGGCCGGCGACGACCCCGCGATCCTGGAGATCACCGACGTCGACGCCGAACTCGACGGCCTCATCCCCGACTCGCCGAACCAGCCCTACGACATGCACGGCGTGATCACCCGGATCCTGGACGACGGCGAGTTCCTGGAGATCCACGCGGGCTTCGCCAGGAACATCGTGGTCGGCTTCGGCCGGGTCGACGGCGTGTCCGTCGGCGTGGTGGCCAACCAGCCGATGCACTTCGCGGGCTGCCTGGACATCGACGCCTCGGAGAAGGCCGCCCGGTTCGTGCGCACCTGCGACGCGTTCAGCATCCCGGTGCTCACGTTCGTGGACGTGCCGGGGTTCCTGCCCGGCACCGGCCAGGAATGGGGCGGCATCATCCGGCGCGGCGCCAAGCTCATCTACGCCTACGCCGAGGCGACGGTGCCCAAGATCACCGTGATCACCCGCAAGGCGTACGGCGGTGCCTACGACGTGATGGGCTCCAAGCACCTGGGCGGCGACATCAACCTGGCCTGGCCGACCGCGCAGATCGCGGTGATGGGCGCGCAGGGCGCGGTGAACATCTTGTACCGGCGGGAGCTGGCGGCGGCCGGCGGACCCGACGAACAGGCGGCGCTGCGGGCGCGACGGGTGGCCGAGTACGAGGACACGCTGGCCAACCCGTACGTCGCCGCGGAGCGCGGCTACGTGGACGCCGTCATCCGGCCGGCCGAGACCCGGGCCCAGATCGTGCGATCGCTGCGCACGCTGCGGACCAAGCGGCAGACCCTGCCTCCGCGCAAGCACGGGAATATCCCGCTATAACCGCATGGGCGGCGCCCCCCGGCCGCCCCGGGCCGCCCCCGGCCGCCGCAGGAGCCGCAAACCCGGATCACCTGCGGGAACCGGCCGCAGCGGGCAGTAGATAGAGTCGTGAGCATCATGACCGAGACCGGATCACCGCTGCCGCTGCTTTCCCGTTACGCCATCATGGTCGATGTCGGGTACATCTACGCCTCGGCCGGCGAGTTGCTGTTCGGCGCCGCGTCGCGCCGCGAGTACCGGGTCGACGCGGACAAGCTGATCCAGGCGCTGACCCGGCACGCAGACGACCAGGTGCGCGGCGAGCTGCTGCGCGTCTACTGGTACGACGCCGCCAGGGACCGCGTGCCCACCATCGACCAGCGCGTCATCGCGCAGATGCCGTGGGTGAAGCTGCGGCTGGGCAACCTCAACGCGCGCGGCCAGCAGAAGGGCGTGGACGCCCAGATCCGGGCCGACATGGAGGCGCTCGCCAGGCACCGGGCGATCACCGACGCGATCCTGGTGGCCGGGGACGAGGACATGGTCCCCGCGGTGGAGGCGGCGCAGGCGTTCGGCGTGCGGGTGCACCTGTGGGGCATCGAGCCGCCGTACGGCACGAACCAGGCCGAGCGGCTGGTCTGGGAGTCCGACACGGTGGAGGTGCTGGAGC
>JASHUI010000864.1:0-5802 GCA_030040095.1 Streptosporangiaceae bacterium
GCCGCCAGGCCGATCACGGCAAGCCACGCGGCCATCAGCATCAGCCAGACTCGTCTCGGGTTAGATCCCCGGTCCAGCGCCGCGTAGCGCAGGACCACCACCGCAGTGATGACGATCGTCACGAGTAGCAAGACCCATGTCGGGTAGCGGGCGACATCCGCCATTTACCAGTGCTCCCATGGAGGTGATCCAGCTAAGTCTGCTCGTGTCGGCACCTCTCGGCTATCGTTCTGCCGCCAGCGGGCTCTTCATGGCTGCTGCCGTCAGGGCGTGGTTGCAAAGCGGGCATAGGGTTGGGATCTTGCCCCCCGGTAGGCCCGCCGCCCGGCACCGTGCGCATAGGCACCACGTTCCAGGCCGAGCAGGACAACGTTGCGCAGGGCGACGATGACGACGGCCAGGCGGGCGCTCGCTCCGGTGGGCTAATGGCCCGGAAGATCAACAATGGGCAGGAAGCGATCAAGTTACAGGCGCGGGATTCCGGCCCTGACCTGGGCGGGAACACGTGGAGCGGGTGACGTCACCCTCGTAGCTGCCCGCCCTTGGTCGTAGCCGTTGACTAAAGCTCGCGTAGCGACCGCGAAGCCGCTTGGCTTCACTCGGCAGGATGGCCAAGATCATTGAACAATGCGGGAGGGCGAAGGCAGTCGAACCCTTTGACCAGCTTGGAAGGCTGCGGCCTGCACTCTTCTGACCTGCTGAGGCCCAGGTCAGGGCATGTTTGCCGGTGACCGTGAGTCCCCCCGAAACACCGTCACTGACCATCCGGTCGGGCACGCAACGGGCACGCCCGGAGCTTTGGTAGGGCCGGGATCTGTCAGGACGCGCTCATGCGGCCCGGTCGGCCTACACTCGATGCCATGACCGCGACGCGTGAGGATGGGCAACAGCCGATCGTGCCGCTTCCTGACCGAGATCCGGCGGCACTGCGGGCGGCTGTGGCCAAGCTCGATACTGCTGCGCTGGGGAAGTTCGAGTCTGACTGGACGGCTGCCACGGCCCGGGCGCGCGATGAGTACAGCCTGACTCCAGCGAGGTACTTCGTGGAGCGCTGGTGGACCTGGGTGGCGGTTGAGCGCTGGCCTGCGCTGGCCGCCCGGTTGCGTGAGTGCGAGCGCATCGTCGCGGAAGCTGCGGATCGTGATGCGCGGCGCGCGGCGGCTGCCGAGATCAGCGAGATCCTGCGACGGGCGGAGTCGGCCACCACGTGAGCGATTGGACGTGGGAGTACGTCCCTGACACAGCTAGTGTCGTCGGCAGTCTCACGCCAGAGAAGATCACCGAGGTCGAGGCCGTGGCCGCGCGGCTTGCCGACGCCGTTGGCGTTCGCCGGATCGGTACCCCCTTCGATCTTCAAGAGGCCGTCTCCGGCCTGAAGACCTACGGTGAGGGCCCGTTGCTGATCTGGTTCCTGGAGGACTACCGGGACGACGTCGTGCTGGTCGTGCGTGTTCAGCATTTGGGCGTCATCTAAGGCAGGCTGCGTACCGCAGCGAAGATACCTGGAGCGGGCAAAGGTGTCTAGGTTCAAGACATCCAGGACAGGGTGTCTCGAGACATCGAGGACAGTTACGGTGCGCCTCCAGGGGCTGTGATCGGGGTGGCTAGACGCTGCCGGGATGTCGAAGGCCCGGCTGGTCATCACCGCTGTCGCTGTCGAGAACCGTCCGGTCAGTGAGGTCGCGCGGTCCTATGGGGTCGCCCGGTCGTGGATCTACGCGCTGCTGGCCCGCACAGGCGCGGGATTCCGGCCCTGACCTGGGCGGGAACATATGGAGCGGGTGACGAGAATCGAACTCGCACTATCAGCTTGGGAAGCTGACGTTCTGCCATTGAACTACACCCGCAAGGCGCCGGCCTGCCGCGCAGGCAGGCCGTTCGCTCGCCCCGACATCGTACCCGAGCCGGAAGAGGGCCGGGATCCCCGCACGAGATTCGGCCCGCGGAGCGGGGCATCGTGACGCCGCCGGCCTCGTCCGGAGCGGGCCGCCGAGGCCGGGGAAGCCGCCGCGCACGGGGCCGGTCTGGGGCAGCCAGGCACCGCAGGCGCCGTACAACCGGTAGGTTGCCAGGGTGTTGCTCTCCGACCGGGACATCAAGACGGAGGTCGAGTCGGGCCGGGTGAAACTCGACCCGTACACGCCCGGGCTCATCCAGCCGGCGAGCATCGACGTCCGGCTGGACCGGTACTTTCGGGTGTTCGAGAACCACCGCTACCCGCACATCGACCCAGCGCAGGAGCAGCCCGAGCTCACCAGGCTGGTCGAGCCGGCCGGGGCGGAGCCGTTCGTCCTGCATCCGGGGGAGTTCGTGCTGGCCTCCACCTATGAGGTGGTGAGCCTCCCGGACGACATCGCCGGCCGCCTGGAGGGCAAGGCGCTGGCGATCGACTCACCGATCCCGACTCCGGGCGGCTGGCGGCTCATGGGCGAGCTGCGGGTGGGCGACCAGGTCTTCGACGAGGAGGGCCGCCCGACCACGATCGTCGGCGCGACCCCGGTCATCCTCGGCCGGCCGTGCCGGGAGGTGGTGTTCGACGATGGCCAGTCCCTGATCGCCGACTCGTCCCACGGCTGGGTGACCCGCACCAGGTCGCAGCGCCGCGGTGGCAGGCCGGGATCGGTCCGCACCACCGAGGAGATCGCCGCGTCGCTGCGGGCCGGGAACGAGTGGAACCACCGTCTCGACCTGGCCGGGCCCGTGCGCTACCCGGAGCAGCCGCTGCCCGCCGACCCGTACCTGCTCGGGACGCGGCTGGGAGCGAGCGCCGGGGCCGACCCGGCGAGCCGGCCCGGCGGCCGCCCGGTTCCCGGGATCTACCTGAGGTCCTCGGTCGCGCAGCGCAGCGCGCTGCTGCGCGGCCTGCTGGAGGCGGGCGGGCACGCCGGCGAGGGTGGTCGCCTGGAGTTCGTCACCGCGGACCAGTGTCTCGCAGATGCGGTCGCCGAGCTCGCCGCCGGGCTAAGCTGCCGTCCCATGATCCGGAAGACGACAATGACCCGCCACGGCGTGGAACTGCGCCCGGCCTACCGGGTGAGGTTCACCCGGCCGGGCGGCGCGCGGCGCTCGCGGGCCGTCGTCGCCGTCCGGGACACTGGCCCGCGCCCGGTGCGCTGCATCCAGGTCGCCAGCCCGGCCGGGCAGTTCCTGGCCGGTCCGGGCTTCATCCCGACCCACAACTCCAGCCTGGGCCGGCTGGGCCTGCTCACCCATTCCACCGCCGGCTGGATCGACCCCGGCTTCTCCGGACACGTGACGCTGGAACTCTCCAACGTCGCCACGCTGCCGATCAAGCTATGGCCGGGGATGAAGATCGGTCAGCTGTGCCTGTTCCGGTGCAGCTCACCGGCCGAGCATCCGTACGGGTCGCCGGTGTACGGCTCCCGCTATCAGGACCAGCGCGGGCCCACCCCGTCACGGTCCCACCTGAACTTCTACCGGGCCGATGTCTGACCGCGATTTCACGGCGTCGTTACAGCGCCGAATTATCTCGGCAACCGTCCGGTTGAACAGTCGACTGATAAGCGTTAACGGACGGAGTGTTCCGTATGCCCCTCTGGAGAATCCGGATCGCGGTGCCCGACGATCCGGGCAGCCGCTCCGCGCTGGACAGCGTGCTGGCCGCCCAGCCGGCCGCCCGCCTGCGCGAGGTACCTGGCCGCAACGGCACATCGACCAAAACCGGCGAGATCACGGTCGAGCTGCCCCAAGACGACGGCCTGGTCAGCGTGCTCTCGGCGCTGCACCAGATCAGCCCCCAGGTGTTCGTGAGCCGCGCCGACATGCCGGAACCCACGTCCTGAGCCCCGGGTAAACCCCCGGCCACGGATCTTTCGCGTTACCGCCGGCCGGTACTGGGCAGTAACCCAAGTACCACCCAGCCGACGACCAGCCGACGAGGAGGATCCGTGAGCGATCACCAGGAGCCAGGTCGAGGCGTCAAGGTCACCGAGTCCGAGGCGCGTCGGGTCGCCGAGCAGGCCAGGGAATCCGAGTGGGCGCTGCCCAGCTTCGGAAAGCAGCTGTTCCTCGGCGACTTCCAGCTCGGCCTGATCAGCCCCCATCCCCGGCCCAGCGACGAGTCCGTGCGCCGCGGCGAGGAGTTCTGCGCCCGTCTGCGCGACTTCTGCGAGACATCCCTGAACGGCCCGCTGATCGAGCGGGAAGCCAGGATTCCCGATGAAGCTGTCAAGGGTCTGGCGGCACTCGGTGCGTTCGGAATGAAAATCCCGATTTCCTACGGCGGACTCGGGCTCTCCCACCTGTACTACAACCGGGCGCTGATGATCGCCGGATCGGTCTCGCCCGCCGTGTCCGCGCTGCTGTCCGCGCATCAGTCGATCGGCGTCCCGCAGCCCGTGGCGCTGTTCGGGACCGAGTCGCAGAAGCGGGAGTTCCTGCCGCGGTGCGCCAGCGGCGAGATCAGCGCGTTCCTGCTGACCGAGCCGGACGTCGGCTCCGACCCGGCCCGGCTGAGCACCACCGCGGTCCCGTCCGCCGACGGCGGCGAGTACCTGCTCAACGGCGTCAAGCTGTGGACCACCAACGGCGTGATCGCCGACCTGCTGGTGGTGATGGCCCGGGTGCCCCGCAGCGACGGGCATCGCGGCGGCATCACGGCGTTCGTGGCGGACGGCGCCTCGGAGGGGATCACGGTCGAGCAGCGCAACAGCTTCATGGGCCTGCGCGGGCTGGAGAACGGCGTGACCAGGTTCCACGAGGTCCGGGTCCCGGCCGCCAACCGGATCGGCCAGGAAGGCCAGGGCCTGAAGATCGCGCTCACCACGCTGAACACCGGCCGGCTCTCGCTGCCCGCCAGCTGCGCGGCGATGGGGAAGCTGGCGCTGAAGGTCGCGCGGGAGTGGTCCGGCGAGCGGGTCCAGTGGGGCCGGCCGGTGGCCGAGCACGAGGCGATCGCCAAGAAGATCGCGTTCATCGGTGCCACCGGCTACGCGCTCGAGGCCGTCGTCGAGCTGTCCAGCCAGCTGGCCGACGACCGGCGCCGCGACATCCGGATCGAGGCCGCCCTGGCCAAGCTCTGGTGCTCGGAGATGGCGTTCAAGATCGCCGACGAGCTGGTGCAGATCCGAGGCGGGCGCGGCTACGAGACCGCGGCGTCGCAGGCCGCGCGCGGCGAGCGGGGGGTGCCCGCCGAGCAGATGCTGCGCGACCTGCGGATCAACCGGATCTTCGAGGGATCCACGGAGATCATGCACCTGTTCATCGCGCGGGAGGCCGTGGACGCGCATCTGGCAGCGGCGGGCCAGATGATCGAGCCCGGCCTGCCCGCGGGCCGCCGGGCCCGCGCCGCGGCCAAGGCGGGCGGCTTTTATGCCCGGTGGCTGCCCACGCTGGTGACCGGCGAGGGCCAGCTGCCCAGCAGCTACGGCGAGTTCGGCCCGCTCGCCCCGCACCTGCGCTACGTGGAGCGGGCCAGCCGGAGGCTGGCCAGGTCGACCTTCTACGGCATGGCCAGGTGGCAGGGCAAGCTGGAGCGCCGCCAGGCGTTCCTGGGACGGATCGTCGACATCGGCGCCGAGCTGTTCGCGATGAGCGCGGTCTGCGTGCGGGCACAGATGGACGCGGCCCAGGCCTCAGACGGGCGCGGCAAGACCGGATACGAGCTGGCCGACGTGTTCTGCGCCCAGGCCAGGCTGCGCTGCGACGACCTGTTCGGCCAGCTCTGGCGGAACACCGACCGGGCCGACGTGGCGTTGTCCCGGCGGGTCATGTCGGGCCGCTACGCCTGGCTGGAGGAGGGGATCATCGACCCGTCGATCCCCGGCCCGTGGGTGGCCGAGA
>JASHUI010000865.1:0-2948 GCA_030040095.1 Streptosporangiaceae bacterium
CGTGATCCACGTGCGGCCCGACCACGACGCCGCCGCGCCCACGATCATCGTCCGCACCGTCGGCGGCCGGCAGCTGCCGCCGGGCTCGCCGGTAACGCTGCGCGCCCGCGGCCCGGTCCTGGCCTGGCCCGAGGCCTGACCCCGGGCCGCGAGCGGGAGCGCGGCGATGAGTGTGAGTTTCGGTCACTTGGGTGTGACCTAGATTCGCATTCATCGCCGCACTTGCCCGGCCGGCGACGGGCTCGCTGGTGCGTGTGGTTGCTGGTGGTGCACTAGTTGCCAGTGGTGAGGACCGCCCGCCGCGTACGGCTGGGCGGCCGGGGTCTAGCGCAGTCCGCGCAGGACCAGAGCGGTCTCCAACGCGGCGAGGACGGCGTCCCAGCCCTTGTCCTCGACCGAACCCTCACCGCCGCAGCGGTCCATGGCCTGTGCCATGGTGTCGCAGGTCAGCACGCCGTTGCCGACCGGCGTGCCGGTGTCGAGCGGCACCCGGGTCAGCCCGTAGGTGAGGCTGGCGCACACGTAGTCGAAATGGGGGGTCCCGCCGCGGATGACCGCGCCGAGGCAGGCGACCGCATCATGACGCTGCGCCAGCTCGGCCGCGACCACGGCCAGCTCGACCGCGCCGGGCACCCGGACCACGAGCGGGTCCTTGATGCCGCAGGCTGCAGCGGCCGCGACGGCCCGCTGCACCAGGCAGTCGGTCACCTCGGGGTGCCAGCGGGTCGCGGCGATGGCCAGGCTCAGCCCGGCCGCGTCCACTGCCGTCCCCGCGGGACGGCCCTCACCGCTCATCGCGTCTCCGGTCCGCGTCCGGGCACTCGGGCGGCCCTCCCGCTCACCGGGCCTCCGCGGCGGGGGCGGATGGGGCGACCGGGCTGACCGGGCGGGCCGGGGACGGGATAGACGGCGCGTTCGGCAGCGAGAGATTGCCCAGGTGATGGCCGAGCCGGTCCCTTTTCGCCATCAGGTACCGCAGGTTGTCCTCGGTGGCGGCCACGGGCAACGACACCCGCCCGGTGACCTCGATGCCGAATCCGGACAGCCCGGCGACCTTGGCCGGATTGTTGGTGAGCAGCCGGAGCGAGCGCACGCCCAGGTCGGCGAGCATCTGCGCGCCGGTCGAGTACTCCCGCGCGTCCGCGGGCAGGCCGAGCTCGAGGTTCGCGTCCACGGTGTCGGCCCCGGCGTCCTGCAGCTGGTAGGCGCGCAGCTTGCTCAGCAGCCCGATCCCGCGGCCCTCGTGGCCGCGCAGGTACAGCACGACGCCGCGTCCCTCGGCCGCGATGGCCGCCATCGCGGCGTCGAGCTGGGCACCGCAATCGCAGCGCTGAGAGCCGAACACGTCGCCGGTCAGGCACTCGGAGTGCATCCGGACCAGGATGCCTTCGCAGGGGTCTTGGGGGGTCGTCCCCCGGGGGAGCGAGGCCGGGGAGCCCTGGGTCGTCGCCCCGGAGGTGAGGGCGGCGTCGCCGAGGTCGCCGAGGACCAGGGCCAGATGCTCGGTGCCGTCCACCGAGTTCTGGTAGCCGTACGCGCGCCACTCGCCATACCGGTTCGGCACGCGGGTCTGCACGACCCGGCGGACGGTCCGCTCGGAGTGCCTGCGGTACTCGATCAGCTGGGCGATGGAGATCAGCGGGAGGCCGTGCTCGTCGGCGAACGCGCGCAGCTGCGGGAGCCTGGCCATGGTGCCGTCGTCGTTGAAGATCTCGGCCACCACCCCGGCCGGGGTGAGCCCGGCCAGCCGGGCGAGGTCCACCGCGGCCTCGGTGTGACCGGCCCGGCGCAGCACGCCCCCCTCGGCGTAGCGGAGCGGGAACACGTGCCCCGGCCGGACGATCTCGTAGGGCTCGGTCGCCGAGTCGACCAGGGTGCGGATGGTCCTGGCCCGGTCGGCGGCGGAGATCCCGGTGGTGATGCCGTCCCTGGCGTCCACGCTGATCGTGAACGCGGTGCCCATGTGTTCCTGGTTGTCGCTGGTCATCGGGGGCAGTTGCAGCCGGTCCAGGTCCTCACCCAGCATGGGCACGCAGATCAGGCCGCGGGCGTAGCGGATCGTGAACGCGAGCAGCTCGGGCGTGGCCTTGCTCGCGGCGAACACGATGTCGCCCTCGTTCTCCCGGCTGGCGTCGTCGACCACGACGATCGCGCGGCCCGCCGCGATCTCGGCGATCGCCCGCTGCACGGTATCCAGCCCCATCTCGCGGGGCGTGACGTCGTCGGCGATCATGACCGCACCGTCCCGCCGAGGAGCCGCTCCACGTATTTGGCGATCACATCAACCTCCAGGTTGACGGTCTCGCCCGGCTGTTTGCGGCCCAGGGTGGTCCGGGCCAGGGTTTCCGGGATCAGGGTGACCTCGATCCAGTCCGGCCCGAGCCGGGAGATCGTGAGACTGATGCCGTCGACCGCGATCGAGCCCTTCTCCACCGTGTAGCGGGCCAGTTCTGGCGGGACGCCGATCCGGACCACGTCCCAGGGCTCACGGCGCCGGATGGTGCCGGTGCCGTCCACGTGCCCCTGGACGATGTGCCCGCCGAGCCTGCCGTCGGTCCGGAGCGAGCGTTCAAGGTTCACGGCCGAGCCCGGGCCGAGCGATCCCAGGCTGGACCGGCTGAGGGTCTCGCCCGTCATGTCGACGCTGAACGCGCCATCCGAGGCCTGCGTGACCGTGAGACAGACGCCGTTGACGGCGATCGAGTCGCCGGCGGACGCATCCGCCGTCACCAGCGGACCACGCACGGTCAGCCGCGCCGAAGCATCCAGCCGCTCGAGGGCAACGACCTCGCCCAGCTCTTCCACGATTCCGGTGAACACCGCATCCACCTCGTTCTCCTCCGGACCACCTGCCTGCCGCAGGCTCCGGGGATCGCGCGGATGCGCGGACGCAAGCTGCCGGCCCGCTTCCGGCCCCGGCCGCGCACGTGCTTCCTCCCATCCGGACT
>JASHUI010000866.1:0-4596 GCA_030040095.1 Streptosporangiaceae bacterium
CGGCCTCCGCGGGCAGGTCGGCGTCGGGCCGGGCCGCCCTGGCCCGCTGCTCGAAAAGCTCGGCCGTCGTCGGCAGGTCCAGCTCGGGCAGCAGGTAGACCGACTCGGACGACAGGCCGAGGGGCGCCCGGCTGGTGGTGAGCACGCGCAGGTCCTTGCTCAGCGACACCAGGGCGTGCACCAGGTCCGCGGCGCCGTGCACGACGTGCTCGCAGTTGTCCAGCACCAGCAGCGCGGGACCAGAGCCCAGGGCGGTGACGATCCCGGCCGGACCTTCCGGCGGGGCGCTGGGGCGGCCGACCGGGTTGCCGCCGTCCTCGCCGACGCCGACAGCGGACGCGACCTCGGCCGCGACGTCGCCGTCGGCTGCGATGCTCGCGAGCTCCACGACGTGCACGACGCGCTGCTCCGCCTGGCTGCTGACCGCGTGCGCGAGACGGGTCTTGCCCAGGCCGCCGGTGCCCACGATCGACGTGACCCGGGACGTGCGCAGCAGTCCGGCCACGGCGGCGATGTCGTCGTCCCGGCCGAGCAGCGGGTTGGGCTCGTGCCGGACGCCGCGGCGGATTACCGGCGCATCGGCCTGCAGCAGCTCCTGATACGCGCCCTGCAGGGCGGGGCCCGGGTCGTTCCCGAGCTCGTCGCGCAGCCGCTGCCGGTAATCGGCGTACCTGGCGAGGGCCGCCGCGGGCCCCGCGGTCGCCGCCTCGCACCGCAGCAGCTCGGCGAGGATCTCCTCGTCCCGGGGGTACCGCAGGATCAGCTCGCCCAGCGGTGCAGCGGCCTCGGCCCGCCGCCCCAGGCGTGACAGCGCCAGCGCGCGGGCCCGCAGCAGCGACCGGTAGGCCGGAACCCGTGCCGCACGCAGCGCGGACAAGGGGTCGCCGTCCCCGGCGTCCCAGCCCTCCGCGCCCTCGCACAGCGCGAGCCCGGCCTCGGCGTACTCGAGCGCCACCAGATGGTCGCCATCCCGGGAGCGCTTCTCGCTCTCGGAGGCGCAGAGCAGCACCGCGGAGGCATCGATCTGGTCGTCGCGCAGCGAGAGGCGGTACCCGCCCGGCGTGCTGACGATCACACCGGGTCCCAGCCTGGCCCGGGCGCGGGAGACGAGGACCTGGAGAGCCTTGACCGGGTGCTCGGGTTGCTCGTCCGGCCACAGCGCGTCCATCAGCCGCGCGGTGCCGCACCCCACGTGCGGGTCCTCGGCCAGGAGCGCAAGCAGGCCCTGCAGCCGGGAGCCGGTGATCTCCAGGCTGCCGTAACTAACCCGCGACAGCAGGGCCAGCTCAACGCTCACCCCCGCCAGATTAGCCGGTTTCCCGTCCGGCGCCGTGGGCCCCGGCCGGACGCCGCGCCCCGGTTCCCGCTGCCCGCTGGCCGCAAATGACCGTGCAGCGATCCTTCCATCGCCTCGGCGGCTGGGCGAGTCAGTCGGGGTAGTGGTGTATCTCGGCGCGATGTCCTGACGCGCTGGCGAACTTGCCATCGTCCGTCAGCAGGGGCGACCGGAGTACCTCGGCCAGCGTCACGTACATGCCGTCGTAGGCGGTGAGATTGTGCCGCAGTCGGGAGCGACCTGGGCCTGGTCCGGCTTGGCTAACTGCATCCGGCTGGCGCCGTGGGCTGGGTGCAAGGCAGGCGTCAAGGCGACTGCAAGGTGAGCATCAGGGCTGGTGGCACACGATCGTGCTGCAGCCCCCCGGCAAGCAAGATTCGCTGGCGGCTCGCCACCGAAGGGCGCAGCAGGTGCCCGGGGCTGCCGGGGAGGTCTGCGTGGATCTGAACCAAGGTCGAATCCCTCCGGATTCCCACCGGTCCGTTCCCGGTCCCGGCCGGTCACACGGCCGCAACCACGGCCCGGAGCCGGGCGAGGAGCCCCCTGTGTTCCCGTCCTTCCTGGCCAGCCCGGTGGCGGCGGACGAGTTGGACACGAGCATCGCCGCTGACCTGGCCGAGCTGCCTGCCGGGCCGTCCTTGGCGGGCGACGACTCGTTCGCCCTTGACAGCCTGCTCGTGACCGCCGAGCGGTTCATAACGCTGTTCCACGACGAGAACCAAGCGGGACCGCCCGACAGGCGGCTCTGGCACGTCCGGCGCGAGATCGAGGCGACGGGCACCTACCGGCATACCTCGGCTGAGCTGGCATTCGGCGCCCGCGTCGCCTGGCGGAACAGCTCGCGGTGCATCGGGCGGCTGTACTGGCAGAGCCTGCAGGTGCGCGACCGCCGCGAGGTCACCGCCGCGGCCGACATCGCCGCCGAGTCGGTCGCGCACCTGCGCGAGGCCACGAACGGCGGCCGGATCCGGCCGGTGATCACCGTGTTCGCGCCGGACGCGCCGGGCCGGCCAGGCCCGCGGATCCTCAACTCGCAGCTGGTCCGCTACGCGGGCTACGAAACCGCCGACGGCGCCGTCATCGGGGACCCGGCGAACACGGACCTCACCCACCTCGCCTACAGCCTCGGCTGGTCCGGTGGCTGGCCCCCCGGCCGCTTCGACCTGCTCCCCCTGCTCGTGCAGGAAGCCGGCGCGCTTCCCACGCTGCACGAGCTGCCCGCCGACGCGGTGCTCGAGGTAGGGATTGAGCATCCGGAGTTCGGCTGGTTCGCCGACCTGGGGCTGCGGTGGTACGCCGTGCCGGTGATCAGCGACATGTACCTGGACATCGGCGGCGTCCGTTACCCCGCCGCGCCGTTCAACGGCTGGTACATGTGCACCGAGATCGGGTCGCGCAACCTCGGCGACGACGGCCGCTACGACCAGCTGCCGGTGATCGCCAGGCACATGGGCCTGTCCACGGCCAGCGACCGGACCTTGTGGAAGGACAGGGCGATCACCGAGCTCAACCTCGCGGTCCTGCACTCGTTCGGCGTCGCCGGGGTGACGATCTCCGATCATCACACCGAGTCGGACCGCTTTCTCCAGCACATGGAGCGGGAGGAAGACCAGGGCCGGGCGTGCCCAGCCGACTGGACCTGGATCGTGCCGCCCGCGGCATCGTCGGCGACCGCGGTCTTCCACCGGTATTACGAGGACTTCGACCAGGCGCCGAACTTCTACCGCCGCCCGGCGCCCGCACCGCTCCTGCTGTGCTCGGCGGAGGCGACGACGGAGACGACGGCGGAGGCTCCCGGCAGCGATACCCCGCGTCACGGGCTTTCATGGCGCTTGCCCGGGGACTGGGCCCGGCCCTGGGCCGGCGGCCGGAAGAGGATCGGCGTCCCCGTGGCAGCGGCGGCGACGGTGGTCACGCTCGGGGTGATAGGCATCGCGGGCTGGCAGATCGCGGCCGCGCTGAAGGCGCCCGGGGAGCCTGCCGCTGTGGCCGACGCGCCCACGGCCAGGCCGGCGTCGCGGTTGCCGGTGGCGTCGCCGACGCACCGTCGGCACCGTGCGGCCGGCGTTGCCGTGGCGCCGTCGCTGCTATCCCCGTCCCTGCTGAGCCCGTCGCCGCCCGGGTCACGCCACCCGTCACCGACGCTGGCTAGCCCGTCGATGACGCCCGGGCCGACTCCGTCGCGGTCGGGCAGCCCGACGCCCCGGCCGACCTCGCCGGCGCCCAGCCAGACTCCCTCGCCGAGCCCGAGCACCAGCCCGACTCCCACCCCGACGCCCAGCATGACGCCTACGCCGTCGCCGTCACCGTCGCCGTCGGCGACATACCCGGCCGCCACGCCCGAGTAGAACCACTTTCCCTTGGCGGCACGCTGAAACTCGGGCGAGGCACGGGACGGGACATGCGGCCATTCAGCATTGCCGCGCCCGTGCCGCGTGCCTACCATGCTTGATAAGGCGCCATCGGCGCGCACGGGAAAGGCCGCCTGCCTGCCGTCGCCAGCATCCAGCGTTCGATTGAAGCCAGCCCTGAGTGTTCGCGCCGCGGGGCCAGTAAGGAGGCGAGAGGGTTGATAGCGATACTCGCCGCTGTGATCGGTGCTTTGGTCGGAGCGGCCGCTGTACTGCCGATCGGACTCCTCCAGAGACGAGCGAATCGATCTCGCGGCGCCGCAGAGCTCGAGATGGCTAAGCAATGGTTCATTGATCGATATGAGCAGATCTCTTACTTTGATGGCCAGTTCCTGCGGTTGCTGCATGCAATCCAGCACGTCACCGGCGACCGGCCGGGCAGTGACTGGGAATCTTACGAAAATCGGGCCAGAGCAATGTGCACCGAGATGCGTGATCGGGCGCGTGCAGAGGTAGCCACCGTTGGAAAGCCGTTTGTCTTGGCCGTCGAAAAAGCTACTGACGCTGCGCTGGTTTGGCTTCAAAGTGCGGCGCTTCGTCGCCTGACACGACAAGACGGATCTGATGGGTTCTTGGAGGAAGAGCAGGCTTTCTGGGCAGCTGACGAGCGCTGGCTAAGGGCGAGACGCGAACTACTGGAAGAAAAGCTTCCACCCGCATTGAAGACATCAAGCGCCGGGCCGCTTTCAAGACCGCCCAGGAAGCGCTCGGGCTCGTGGGCGCAACTGGGATCGAACCAGTGACCCCCCGCTTGTAAGGCGGGTGCTCTACCGCTGAGCTATGCACCCGGGCCGCTCCCCGCACCCGGGCGCGAGCGGACCACAGCCGAGCCAGCCTACCGCTCCAGGC
>JASHUI010000867.1:0-6181 GCA_030040095.1 Streptosporangiaceae bacterium
GCTGGTACTCAACGAGGCGATCAGCAACTACCACGTGGTCAACGAGCACCTGCGGGCCAGCAGGCCCGGCTCGCTCATCAACAGCGGCGGCGGCTCCCTGGGCTGGGCCGGCGGCGCGGCGGTCGGCGCGAAGCTCGCCGCGCCCGACCGCACCGTGGTGAGCCTGGTCGGGGACGGGTCCTACCTGTTCGGCGTGCCGTCCTGCGCGCAGTGGATGGCCCGGCGCTACCAGGCCCCGTCGCTCACCGTGATCTTCGACAACCAGGGCTGGAAGACGCCCTCGCTGTCCGCCCTGGCCGTGCACCCCGAGGGGCTGGTGGCCGCGGGCGGCTTTTCCGCGAGCTTCCAGCCCGGGGCCGACCTGCCCGGCGTGGCCGTGGCGGCCGGCGGCGCGTACGGGTGCACCGTGACCGCCGCGGACCTGCTGCCGGACGCCCTGCGCCGGGCGCTCGAGCGGGTCGGGGACGGCCAGTCGGCCGTGATCAGCGCCCGCATCGCGCCGGTCTGACACAGGGATCTGACACAGGGATCTGACAGAGGGAT
This sequence comes from Streptosporangiaceae bacterium, assembly GCA_030040095.1. Taxonomy (GTDB): domain Bacteria; phylum Actinomycetota; class Actinomycetes; order Streptosporangiales; family Streptosporangiaceae; genus JASHPR01. The sequence goes on from JASHUI010000867.1 coordinate 544, forward strand.
GTGACAGAGGGAGCCGCCATGGCCCGGCTGGACGGGAAGGTCGCCTTCATCACCGGCGGCGAGAGCGGTATCGGCCTGGCCTGCGCCCGGCTGTTCGTGGCCGAGGGCGCCCGGGTCCACCTGGCCGGGCTGGTCCAGGACCGGCTCGAGGCGGCCGCGGCCGAGCTCGGCCCGGACGCGGCCGGCTGGAGCGTCACCGACGTGACCGAGGAAGACCAGGTCGCGGCCGCTCTGCGGCAGGCCTTCGACCGGTTCGGCCGGCTCGACGTGCTGGTCAGCAACGCCGGCATCGCCGGCGACCAGGCACCGATCACCCAGTACCCGACCGACGTGTTCCGCCGGGTGCTCGACGTGCACGTGCTCGGCGCGTTCCTCGTGCTCAAGCACGGGCTGCCGTACCTGGCCGAGGACGGCAGCGTGATCATCACTTCCAGCGTGGTCGGCCTGACCTCGGCCCCCGGCATCTGCGCCTACGCCACCGCCAAGCACGCCCAGGTCGGGCTGATGCGCACCGCGGCCAAGGAGGCGGCCGCCCGCGGGATCCGGGTCAACACGCTGCACCCGGGCCCGACCGACACCGCGTTCCAGCGGGCGATCGAGGTGACGGCGACGGGGGCCCCGCCGGACGAGGCCGCCCGCGCCTTCGACGCCATGATCCCGCTGGGCCGCCACGCCAGCCCCGAGGAGATCGCCCGCTCGGCGCTGTACCTGGCCAGCGCGGACAGCTCGTTCATGACCGGCAGCACGCTCGCCGTGGATGGCGGCATGCACGTCTAGCCATGGCCACCGAACGCACCGTCGCCGGTCACGACACGGCCCGGCGGAAGACGCTGGTCGCCCAGACGAGCACCCCGGCGCAGAGCGGCACGAGCACGGCGAACGCCTGCCACACCGCGGGTCCGGTCAGCGTGCCGCCCGCCAGCACCCGCGACGCTTGGACCAGGTAGTACAGCGGGTTCACGTGCGCGAGCACGCGCATCCACCCGGGGCCGATGGAGATCGGCAGCAGCACCCCGGCGAGCAGCAGGACCGGCAGGTTGATCCCGTTGATGAGCGCGGCGAAGCCGTTGATCTCCCTGGTGACCAGCGCGGTGGCGATCGAGAACGCGGCCACGACGACCAGCAGCAGCCCGAGCAGCACGGCCAGCACGGCCAGGCCGGCCCAGTGGACGGAGAACCCGAAGCCGGACCCGATCGCGACCACGACCGCGTCGAAGACGAACATCATCAGCATGGTGGCCAGGATCGGGCCGATCAGGATCGCGAACCGGCTGGCCGGGGTGACCCGGAGCCGCTCGATCACGCCCGCCTTCAGCTCGAAGATCGTGTTGAACCCGGCGCCGGCGCCGCTGGCGAAGGCGAGCAGCGACAAGATCCCGGGCAGGAACAGGTCGAGCACGTTCCCTGTGGGCAGCCCGCCCGCACCGACCAGGGCCTTGAGCAGCGGCGTGAACAGCGCCAGGTACAGGATCGGGGTCGAGAACCCCACCGCCAGCCACACCGGGTTGCGCAGCAACTGGACGGCGTAGCGCCGGAACAGCAGGCCGACGTCGGTCACGCGGCCACCTCCTGGCCCTGGTCGCGCAGCGACCGGCCGGTCCGCCGCAGGAACACGTCGTCGAGGCTGGGCTCGGACATCGTGATCGACCTGACCCCGACGCCGCTGGCGTCCAGCAGCCGGACCAGCCGGGGCAGCGCGGCGCCGCCGTCGTCGACGTACAGCCGGACCTGGCCGTCGCGGGCCGCGAGCTCGCGCACGTACGGCTGGTCCCGCAGCGCCGCGACCGCCGCCCCGGCGCCCGGATCGCCGGCCCGCAGGGTGATCACGATCGCGTCCCCCGCCACCTGCTGCTTGAGCGCCCGCGGCGTGCCCTCGGCCACGATCTGGCCGTGATCGATGATCATCAGCCGGTCGCACAGCATGTCGGCCTCCTCGAGGTAGTGGGTGGTGAGGAACACCGTGGTGCCGCGCTCGCGCAGCGCGCGGATGTGCTCCCACAGATTGGCCCGGCTCTGCGGGTCGAGCCCGGTGGTCGGCTCGTCCAGGAACAGCACCGGCGGCTCGTGCACGATGCCGAGCGCGATGTCCAGCCGCCGCCGCTGCCCGCCCGAGTAGGTGACGACCCGCCGGTCGGCGAACTCGGCCAGGTCGAGCAGGCCGATCAGAGCCTGCGCGCGCGGCACCACCCGGGCCCGGCTGGCCCGGTACAGCCGCCCCTGCAGGATCAGGTTCTCCCGCCCGGTAGCCAGCTCGTCGGCGCCGCCGAGCTGGCTCACGTAGCCGATCCTGGCCCGGACCTGCCGGGGGCGGGCGGCCACGTCGAAGCCGGCCACGGTCGCGGTGCCGGAACCGACCGGCAGCAGCGTCGTCAGCATTCGCAGCGTCGTCGTCTTGCCCGCGCCGTTCGGGCCGAGGAAGCCGAAGATCTCGCCGCGGCGGACCTCGATGCTGACCCCGCGCACGGCCTCGACCCGGCCGCCCGGTGCGGCGAAGCTCTTGCGCAGGTCGCGGGCGGTGATGACGTTGTCCACGGGTCACCTGATCCCTTCGTGGCCGGCCGGCTCGCCGCCGGTCTCGCGGCGGCCCAGCGGCGGCAGCCCGGGCGGTTCGTCGGCGCGCTCATGCATCTCGCGCCACCAGCCGATCCCGTCGAGCGCGCCGGACTCGATGTCCGCGATCAGCCGGCGCAGGTAGCCGAGCTCGGCCTCGCGCAGCACGGCCTCGTACTCGCCCTCGACCCAGAACAGCCGGGGCAGGCCGGCCTTGTGGGCGAGTTCCCTGGTCGCGGCGGCCTGGGCGAGTTCCGCTTCGAGATGCTGCGCCCGCTCGGCCAGCAGCATGGCCACGTCCCCGGGGGGCAGCGCGGGCAGGAACGAGAGCGCCGCCTGGAACGCGGGGTACTCCTTGACCGGGGTGGACAGCAATTCGGTGAGCCAGTCGTGCACCTCGATCCGGCCGCTGTCGGTCAGCCGGTACACGGTGCGCTCGGGGAGGCGGCCGGACCGCCTGGTCTCCTGGGCCTCGATCAGCCCCCGCCGCTCCAGCGACTCCACCACGCCGTACAGCGAGCCGTAGTTGAGCCGGACGCTCTCGTGCTTCTGCCGCTGCCGCAGCGTGGTGGCGATCTCGTAGGGATGCCTGGGCTGCTCGGCCAGGCAGACCAGCACGGCCAGGGCCAGCGGGTTGGCCCGGTTCTTCGCGGGCATCCGGGCCTCCAGTCCGGGTACTCCGACCCGAGTAGTTGGCGATACTCTGGGCAGAGTAGTTGAGTTATATCGTGACTGTCAACCCCGGCCTGCGCCTGCCCCGCGAGCACGGCCGGCCGGCCGCGGCTAGAGTCGGGGAGACTGAGCGTTCGGGAAAGGGGTTCTGGTTCCGTTGCTGTCTCTGGTCCTGCCGAAGGGCTCGCTGGAGCGAGCCACCCTCGACCTGTTCGACGCGGCGGACCTGACCGTCCGCCGGTCTTCCGACCGGGACTACCACGCCGCCATCGACGACCCGCGGATCGAGCGGGTCCGGTTCCTGCGGCCGCAGGAGATCCCGTCCTACATCGAGCAGGGGCTGTTCGACTTCGGCATCACCGGGCGGGACTGGATCGCCGAGACCGGTGCCGACGTCGCCACCCTCGGCGAGCTGCGGTACTCCAAGGCGACCTCGGACCCGGTGCGGGTGGTGCTCGCGGTGCCGGACGGGGTGCCCTGGTCGGCAGCGTCCGACCTGCCCGAGGGGGTGCGGATCTCGACCGAGTTCCCGTCGCTGACCCGGCGCTATCTCGACGCGGCCGGCGTCAAGGCGGTGGTGATCCCGTCCTACGGCGCCACGGAGGCCAAGGTCCCCGACATCGTGGACGCGATCGTCGACCTGACCGAGACCGGCTCGTCGCTGCGCAAGAACGGGCTGCGCATCCTGGACACGCTGCTGACCAGCTACACCGAGCTCATCGCCAACCCGGCCGCGTACGCCGACCCGGTCAAGCGGTCGGCCATGGAGGACGTGGCGCTGCTGCTGCGCGGGGCGATCCGCGCCCGCGGGAACGTCCTGCTGAAACTGAACGTCAACGCCTCGGATCTGGCCGCGGTGACCGAGATCCTGCCGGCCATGTCGTCGCCGACGATCACGTCGCTGGCCCGCGGCGACATGAACGCGGTCGAGGCCGTGGTGCCCAAGCGCGGGGTCAACACGCTGATCCCGGCGCTGAAGGCGGCCGGGGCCCGGGACATCCTCGAGCTCCCGATCTCGAAGATCGTGGAATAGCCCGCGGATGGGGGACGTCGGCGAGCGGCGTTGGTGGCATGGCGGCGTGCTCTATCAGCTCTACGTCCGGTCGTGGCTGGACAGCAACGGCGACGGCTACGGCGACCTGCCGGGCGTGATCGACCGGCTGGACTACCTGTCCTGGCTCGGCGTGGACGGCATCTGGCTGTCGCCGACGATGCCGTCGCCGGACCAGGACTGGGGCTACGACGTGAGCGACTACCTGGGCGTGCATCCCGAGCTCGGCACGCTCGACGACCTCGACCGGCTGATCGCCCGGGCCGCCGCGCGCGGGCTGCGGGTGCTGCTGGACCTGGTCCCGAACCACACCAGCACCGCCCATCCCTGGTTCGTCGACGCGGCGAGCGGCCGGGACTCCGCCCACCGCGACTACTACGTGTGGGCCGATCCGCCGCCCGGCGGCGGGCCGCCGAACAACTGGATCAGCGCCACCGGGGACAGCGCCTGGGCCTGGCACGAGCCGACCGGCCAGTACTACCTGCACCTGTTCCTGGACAGCCAGGCCGACCTGAACTGGCGCGAGCCCGCGGTGCACCAGGAGTTCGATGAGATCGTCCGGTTCTGGTTCGACCGGGGCGTGGCCGGATTCCGCATCGACGTGGCCCAGGGCCTGTACAAGGACGCCCTGCTGCGGGACAACCCGCCGCTGTCCGAGCCCGGCTCGCTCGACGGCCGGTACGGGCAGCGGATGACGTTCACCTCGAATCAGCCCGAGACCCACGGCGTGTACCGCGACTGGCGCAAGATCGCCGAGAGCTACCTGCCGCCGCGGCTCCTGCTCGGCGAGACCTGGGTGCGCGACCTCGGCGCGCTGGCCGGCTTCTACGGCCGCGACGACGAGCTGCAGCTGGCGTTCAACTTCCCGTTCGTGTTCTCCCGCCTCGCGGCCGGCGAGCTGTCCGGGGTCGTCGGCGCGACCCTCGCCCGGCTTCCGGCCGGGGCCTGCCCGGTGTGGACGGCGTCGAACCACGACGTCGGCCGGTTCCCGACCCGCTGGTGCGGGGGAGACGACCGCAAGGTCCGGCTCGCTCTCCTGGTGCTGGCCACCCTGCCCGGCACCACCGTCCTCTACTACGGCGACGAGATCGGGATGACCGACGTCGTGGTCCCGCCCGCGCTGCGCCGGGACGCGATGTCGCGCGACAGCGACGGCTGGGACGGCAGCCGGGACCGGGCCCGGACCCCCATGCCGTGGGACGGCTCGCGATCGGGCGGATTCTCCCCGGACGACGCGACCCCGTGGCTGCCGGTCGGCGACGCCGGCGCGCGCAACGTGGCCGACCAGCGCGCCGACCCCGGCTCGGTGCTGCGGTTCTGCCGCAGCCTGCTCGCTCTGCGCCGGGCCGAGCTCGGCGGCCGGCT
>JASHUI010000091.1:0-3605 GCA_030040095.1 Streptosporangiaceae bacterium
GTCTCGCTCGTCGGGGGTGAGCAAGGCCACCTCACCGACGCGCTGCCCGGCGTCCGCCGCCGTCGTGTCGAGCAAGGTGACCAGGTGCCCGGCGAGCCGCGCCATCGTCGCGCGGTCGAACAACGCCGTGCAGTACTGGATGGCGCCCGCCAGCCCGTCGCTGGTCTCGCTCAGCCCGAGCGACAGGTCGAATCTCACGGCCAGGGTCTCGGGGGCGGCGGCACCGTTCGACTGGGCGGCGGGCGGAAGGCCGGCCCGGCCGCCGCGGACCGGCCCGTCGCCGGGGTCCTGCGCGACGTAGTGGAAGAACGCCTGGAACAGCGGCGTGCGCGACCGGTCCCGCTCGGTGACCAGCTCGTCGACCAGTTGCTCGAACGGCAGGTCCTGATGGGCGTACGCGCCGAGCGCGGTCGCCCGCACCCGGCCGAGCAGCTCGCTGAAGGTCGGCTCCCCGGCCAGGTCGGCCCGCATGACCAGGGTGTTGACGAAGAACCCGATCAGGTCTTCGACCTCGGCCCGGCCCCGGTTGGCCACCGGCGTCCCGATCACGACATCGTCCAGGCCGCTGCAGCGGCTCAGCAGCACCGCGAAACAGGCCAGCAGCGTCATGAACATGGTCGCCCCGGCCTCGCGGGCCGCCCCGCGCAGCCGGGCGACGGTGTGCGGCCGGATCAGGAACTCGACCATCGCACCGGATGACGACCGAACCGGCGGGCGGCGCCGGTCGGCGGGCAGTTCGAGCACGGGAGCCCCGGCCAGCTGGTCACGCCAGTACCCGAGCTGTTCGGCCAGGACCTCCCCGGCCAGCCAGCCCCGCTGCCACACGGCGTAGTCGGCGTACTGCACCGGCAGCGGCGGCAGCGGATCGGGCCGTCCCACCAGGAAGGCGTCGTAGAGCACCGAGACCTCGCGACGGAAGATCTCTGCCGACCACTCGTCGCAGACCACGTGATGCACGCACAGGGCCAGGATGTGATCGTCGGCGGCGAGCCGGATCAGGCAGGCGCGGATCAGCGGCCCGGCGGCCAGGTCGAACGGCGTCGCCGCGTCGGCGCTCACCAGGGCCCGGGCCGCGGCGACCGGGTCGACCTGCCCGGACACGTCGGCCACCGGCAGGCAGAACTCCGACGGCGGGTCGATCGCCTGGTACGCCACCCCGTCGTCCCCGGCCACCAGCCGCGTCCGCAGCACCTCGTGCCGCGCCACCACTCCGGCGAGGGCCATGCCCAGGGCCCATACGTCCAGTTCCTCGGTCAGACGTTCCGGCATGGGCGCGTTGTACTCGACCGAGCCCGGTTCCATCTGGTGCAGGAACCACAGCCGCTGCTGGGCGAACGACAGGGGCAACCGCCCGTCCCGGGCCACCGGCACCACGGCCGGCGCCAGCGCCGCTCCCGGCGTCAGCCCGTCGATCACCGCGGCAAGGCCGCGCAGCGTCGGCTGGTCGAGCAGCTTTTCCAGCGCCACCTCGACCTCGAACACCACCCGGATCCGGGAGATCAGGCGGGTGGCCACCAGTGAGTTCCCGCCGAGGTCGAAGAAGCTGACGCTCGCGCTCACTCGGTCGATGTCCAGCACCTGGGCCCAGATCCCGGCCAGCAGTTCCTCCGTCACCCCCGAGGGCGCGACCCATTCCCCGCCCTGCCTGCCCCGCTCCAGGCCCGGCCGGGCTCCGTCCATGGCCGACAGCGCGGCCCGGTCCAGCTTCCCGTTCGCCATCAAGGGCAGCGACGCGAGCTCGGTGAACACCGACGGGACCATGAACTCCGGTACCCTCCCCCGCAGGTAGCCCCGCAGCTCCGCCATTGACGGGAGGCCTGCCTCGTGATCGGCGGGCACCAGGTAGGCCGCCAGCCGAACGTCCCGGCCGTCCCCGTCGGTGGTCGTCACCACGGCGGCCGCCACATCCGGGTGCGCGGCCAGCACGGCCTCGATCTCCGCCGGCTCCACCCGGAACCCGCGCACCTTCACCTGATCGTCGGCCCGCCTCAGGTACTCCAGCTGACCGTCGGCCCGCCAGCGCGCCAGGTCCCCGGTCCGGTACATCCGCGACCCGTCCGCCGCGACCGGGTCGGCGACAAACCGTTCGCCGGTCAGCGCGGGCCGGCCCAGGTACCCCCGGGCCACCTGAGCCCCGCCGATCCACAGCTCCCCCGCCACCCCGGCCGGCACCAGGCCCATCCGGGCGTCCAGCACATACAGCCGGCAGTTGCCCAGCGGGGGACCGATGGGGGGCACGAGGTCACCCGGCCCGACCACCGCGACGCACACGCATACGGCGGCCTCCGTCGGCCCGTACGCGTTCAGCACCCGGTGCCGGGCCCGCCAGGCCTGCGCCACATCCCCGTCCAGCCGCTCCCCCGCCGTGATCAGGGTGACCAGCCCGTCCAGGTCACCGGGAGCCAGCACGGTCAGCAGCGAGGGCGGCAGGACCGACACGCCCACCCCCAGGTCCCGGACCATCCGGGCCAGCAACTGCGGCTCGGCCCGTTGCCGCGACGTGGCGACGGCCAGCGTCCCCCCGGCCGACAGCGCGGTGGTCTGCTCCCACACCGAGGCGTCGAAGCCGAAGGGGGCGAACTGCAGCAGCACGTCGCCCTCGCCGACCCCGAACGCCGCCCCCTGGCACGCCAGGTTCAGCACCGCCCCGTGCGGCACCAGCACCCCCTTCGGCGACCCCGTCGACCCCGACGTATAGATCACATACGCCAGCTGACCCCCCCGCACCGCCACCGGCCCGCCCGGCCCGGCCGCCGCCACCGCCGCCGCCGTCACCGGGTCATCCAGCAACACCACCCGCAACCGCCCGGCCGGCAGCTCCCCCGCCACCGCCGACGTCCCCACCAGCACCGCCGCCCGGCTATCAGCCAGCATGAACCCCAGCCGCTCCGCCGGATACTCCACATCCAGCGGCAAGAACGCGCCCCCCGCCCGCCACACCCCCAGCACCGCCGTCACCATCTCCAGCCCCCGCGGCAGGCACAACCCCACCACAGACTCCGCCCCCACCCCCGCAGCCCGCAGAAAACCCGCCAGCCGCCCCGCCCGCTCCCACAGCACCCCGTAACTCACCCACCGCCCGCCGCACACCACCGCCACCACATCCGGCCCCGCCGCCGCCCGCGCCCCCACCAGCTCATGCACCCCGCCCGCCGCCGGCACCTCGAACACCGGATCGTTCCACTCCCCCAGCAACTGATCACGCTCGGCCGCCGACAGCACCGGCAGCTCCGACAACCGCACCCCCGCACCCCCCGCCACCGCCCCCAGCACCACCACCAGATGCCCCGCCAGCCGCCCGATCGTCGCCGCATCGAACAACGCCGTCCCGTACTCCACCGCCCCGGTCACGTTGCCGTCATCGGTCAGGATCAGCCGCAGGTCGTACTTGGCCACGACCTCCCATGCGCCGGCCAGCGCGTTCGAATCCTCGACGTTGAAGTAGTTGAACAGGACCTGGAACAGCGGGGTACGGGACCGGTCCCTCGTCGTCACCAGCTCGTCGACCAGCTGCTCGAACGGCAGGTCCTGGTGCGCGTACCCGTCCAGCGTCACCCGGCGCACCCGGCCGAGCAGCTCGCCGAACGTCGGATCCCCGGACAGGT
>JASHUI010000868.1:0-6560 GCA_030040095.1 Streptosporangiaceae bacterium
GGGGCCACGGTGCACGGGCAGATCGAGGACTGGCTGGCCGGCGAGATCGCCGTCGGCACGCTGGTACCAGGCGACAGGCTGCCCACCGAGCACGATCTGGCCGCCTGGTTCGGTGTCAGCCGCATGACGCTGCGCCACGCACTCGCCGAGCTGGCCCGGCGCGGCCTGGTGACCAGGACCGTCGGGCGGCGCGGCGGCACCTTTGTCGCCGCGGCCAAGCTCGAGCAGGATCTGACCACGCTGGCCGGGTTCTCCGAGCAGCTGCGCCGCCACGGGATGGTGGCCGGTGCCCGGGTGCTGACCGCGACCGAACGCCCGGCGGGCCCGGTCGCGGGGGCGGCCCTCGGCATCGGGCCGGACGACCCGGTGTACGAGGTGCGGCGGATCCGGCTGGCCGACGGCCGCCCGATCGCGGTGGAGCGCTCGTTCTTCCCCGCCGCCCGGTTCCCCGGCATGCTGGACTGCCGGCTCGACGGCTCGCTGTACGAGCTGCTCGAGGTGAAATACGGGCTGCGACCGCACCGGGCCCGGGAGAGCATGGAGCCGGTCACCGCCGGGGTGCGCGAGGCCGAGGCGCTCGAGGTGCCCGAGGGCGCCCCGCTGATGCTGGTCGTGCGCACCGCCTACGCGCGTTCCGGCGAGCCGCTCGAGTTCGCCCGCGACCTGTTCCGCGGCGACCGCACCCGGGTCGTGGTCTGGACCTCCGAGCTGGCCGGCGATCTCTGACCGCCGCCGTCGCCGCAACGGCACCGCCCGTTCACCCGCCCAGGCCCGCCGACACCACCACCGGCTCCCAGGCCATCTGTGCCCGCCGACACCACCGCCGGCCGCTGGCGGCCAGGCCCGCCGACGACACCACCGGCCGCTGGCGGCCAGGCCCGCCGACGACACCGCCGGCCGCTGGCGGCCAAGTAATCTGAGGTAATGAAGGCGGGAGGCTCCCTGGTCCTCTCCGCAGACCCTCGTCAGGCGGCGAGCCGGGCTGCGGCAGAGGCTTGCACGTCGCTGGGCGGCCTGTCCCCCTCGTTCGCGGTCCTGTTCGCCTCCGCTCACTTCTTCGGCTCGGCGCAAGACCTCGTCATGGCGGTGGCCGAGGAGATCGGCCAGGTGCCGCTGATCGGCTGCGTCGCGGAGGCCGTGGCCGGCAACGCCCGCGAGGTCGAGTCCGAGCCCGCCGTTTCGCTCTGGCTGGCCGCTGACATCGGCCCGGTCGAGACGTTCTCCATGGAGTTCGTCCGGACCCCGAGCGGGGGCGCCTTCGGGGGCTACCGGTTCGAGCCTGACCCGGCGGGCGCCCACCTGATGATCTGTGACCCGTTCACGTTTCCGGCCAGTGATCTGCTGGTGCATCTGAACGAGAATGTCCCCGGCGCGGTGGTCATGGGCGGGATGGCAAGCGGCGGGCTGGCCGAGCGGCAGAGCCGGCTGTTCTTGGGTGACCGGGTGCTCTCGCAGGGCGCCGTCGGTGCTCACCTGCCGGGAACCGAGTTCCACCCGCTGGTGGCGCAGGGCTGCCGGCCGGTGGGCGACCCGTACACGATCACCCGGGCCGACAGCAACCTGATCTTCGAACTCGGCGGGCGTCCGCCGCTGGCCCGCCTGCAGGAGCTGGCCGCGGCGCTGTCCGGCCCCGAGCGGGAGCTGCTGGCTCAGGGCGTGCAGATCGGGATCGTCATCGACGAGTACCAGGCCGAGCCGCGCCAAGGAGACTTCCTGATCCGCGGCCTCGTCGGGGCCGACCCGGATTCGGGAACGATCGCGGTGGGCGACGAGGTGCAGGTGGGCCAGACGGTGCAGTTCCATATCCGCGACGCCCAGTCCGCCGACGAGGATCTGCGGCGCATCCTGGAGCAGGAAACCGCCACACTCGGCGGCCGGCGGGCCGCCGGCGCTTTGCTGTTCACCTGCAATGGCCGCGGATCACGGATGTTCTCCCAGCCCGACCACGACGCCGGGCTGCTCGCGAAGATGCTGGGCCAGATCCCGGCCGCTGGGTTCTTCTGCGCCGGGGAACTCGGGCCGGTGGGCGGGCGGAACTTCCTGCACACCTTCACCGCGTCCATCGCCTTGTTTCCCGAGGCGGGCCTTTAGGCGTTGTCGGCCGCGGCCGCAGGGCCTATCGCAGGGGCACCGGCGCGTTCAAGATATAACTTGACATCCTCAACCGACGCGATACATCGTATCTCTCGAGCGCCGGTCCGAAGGGGCCGGGAGGACCGGGTTAGGCTCTCACCGGGAGATTCTTGTGACTACCGCGCGCACGAACCAGGCCGGCAAGATCAGCAAGATAGCGGCGTTGCCGTGCGGGAGGCGAACCAAGTATCTGGTCGTCGTGTTCTGGCTGATCGTGGTCGCGTTGCTCGGGTCGCTCGCGGGCAAGCTGCAGGGGGCGGAGCGCAACGACGCGTCCTCCTACCTGCCGACCAGCGCTGAATCCACGCAGGAGCTGAACCTCCAGGCCAAGTTCACCTCGCCGAACCTGAACCCGGCGGTGGTGGTCTATACACGGTCCTCCGGGATTACCCCGGTGGACCTGCGCAAAGCCGCGGCGGACGCGCGCAGCTTCGCCGCGCTGACCGCGGTGCATGGCCGGGTGGCGGGCCCGATCCTGTCCCGCGATCATCAGGCCCTGGAGACGATCATCGGCGCGGACCTGGGCTACAACGCCAACATCAGCGGGTTCATCAACGGGCTGAACGCGACGGCGTCGGCGGGCGACCCCGGGCTGGCCGTGCACATCACCGGTCCTGCCGCCAATGCCGCCGACGAAATCAAGATCTTCAAGGGCATCGACACCACGCTGCTCTACGCGACGCTGGCCGTGGTCATCGCGCTGCTGTTGCTCACCTATCGCAGCCCGGTGCTGTGGTTGCTGCCGATCGCGTCCGCAGGCGTGGCCCTGACCGTGGCCGAGGCCGTCATCTACCTGCTCACCCAGCACGGCCTGACGGTCAACGGCCAAAGCGCGGGGATCCTTGTCGTGCTGGTGCTCGGCGCCGGTACCGACTACGCGCTGCTGCTCATCGCGCGCTACCGCGAGGAGTTGCGCCGGCACGAGGACCGGCACGAGGCGATGGCGGTGGCCCTGCGGCGCGCGGGGCCCGCGATCATGGCCAGCGCCGCGACGGTGATCGCCGGCATGCTCTGCCTGCTGGTCGCCGACTCGGCGGACATCTCCGGCCTGGGCCCCGTGGCCGCGATCGGCATCGCGGTCGGCCTGATCGCCATGATTACGCTCTTGCCCGCGCTGCTCGTGATCTTCGGACGATGGATGTTCTGGCCGATCCGGCCCCGCTACGGATCGGCTGAGCCGACGGCCAGCGGTCTGTGGGCGAAGACGGGCAACGCCATCGCCGGCCGGCCGCGCGTGGTGTGGACGGTCACCGCGGTGCTGCTCGGATGCGCCACGCTCGGCCTCATCGGGTTCAAGATCGGCCCGCTCACCACCGCGCAGTCGTTCCGCGGCACACCGCCCTCGGTCGCGGGCGAGCAGGTGCTCGCGCGTCACTTCCCGGCCGGAGCGGGCGAGCCGGTCGCCGTCATCGGCAACGCCGCGGCAGCCGGGCCGCTGCGCGGGGCACTGGCCTCGACCCCGGGTATCGCCGCGGTGTCCCCGCCGGTCACCGCGGATGGCCTGGTCTACCTGCAGGGCACGCTGACCAGCCAGCCGGTCGGCCAGGCCGCGTTCGCCACGGTCGAACGGGTGCGGACGGCCGTGCACCAGATACCGGGGGCGGACGCCAAGGTCGGCGGCGGCACCGCGGTGACCATGGACGTCGAGAACTACGCCGCCCGGGACCGGAACGTGATCATCCCGCTGGTGCTGCTGGTTGTGATGATCATTCTCGGCCTGCTGCTGAGGGCGGTGGTCGCGCCGCTGGTGCTGATCGGCACCGTGGTCTTGTCGTTCGGCGCGGCGCTCGGGCTGTCCGCGCTGGCGTTCCGCCACCTGTTCGGCTTCGCGGGCGAGGACACCGCTGTGCCGCTGTTCATCTTCGTGTTCCTGGTCGCCCTGGGCATCGACTACAACATCTTCTTGATGACCCGGGTCCGCGAGGAGACGATCTTGTCCGGGACCCGGCGCGGCGCGATCACCGGCCTGGCCGCCACCGGAGGCGTGATCACGTCGGCGGGCGCGGTGCTGGCGGGCACGTTCGCCATGCTCGGCACGCTGCCGCTGGTCACGTTCACCGAGATCGGCTTCGCGGTTGCGATCGGCGTGCTCCTCGACACGATCATCGTGCGGTCCGTGCTGGTCACCGCGTTGACCCTGGATATCGGGCGCTGGATGTGGTGGCCGAGCAAGCTGGCCCGCGCGGCCGCCGAGGGGAAGACCAGCGTCGCGTTGCCCGCGACACCGGTGCGCTGACCCGCGCCGCGCGTGCCCGGGCCAGGCGCGCCGCGTGTGCTCGGTCCAGGCGCTACGCGTGTGCTCGGTCCAGGCGCTGCGTGTGTGCTCGGGCCAGGCGCTACGTGCGCTTGGTCCAGCGGGGTCCGGTGAACGCCCAGTCAGCTTCCCAGCCGGCCAGGCGTCGCCGATCCATCACCCACCGGACCAGCCGGGCCACGCTCAGCAGCAACGCCGCCACAGTCAACGCGGCCAGGACCTCCGCGCCGAACACCCGCCTCATAAGCTCGGGCGCGTCCAGCGGGGTTCCGGTCGGCCGACCGGAACCGTCCACCCAGACCCGGACGGTCCGCCCCTGCGCGGTTCCGGCCGGCACCGTGACCTCGCCGACCCGGGCCCGGCCGCCGGGCACGGTCCACCGGGCCAGCGCGTGCACGCCGGGGCCTCCGGAGGTCCGGAAGTAGAAACGAGGCAGGGTCGGCGCCTTTTGCAGCAGGATCGCGGGCACCTGGCGCCACGACTGCTGAGCGCGCTGCTCGCGCTGCCCTCCGTGCTGCATCCACCGTCCCGCGCCGATCCAGGACAACGGCGCACCCGCCAGGAATAGCGCGAGCAGCCCGGCCGTGATCCAAGCCTCGATCCGGTCCATGCGGCGGTGCAGCGGGCTTTTGCCCAGCCACAGCCGCCGCGCGAAGCGCGTCAGCCGACCCGTCGTCCGCGCGAGTCGCCCCATCCGCAACGCAGGCACCTCCCGCCTCCTGCTTACTGTCCGCTCACCGGCGTTTACCTTGGGTTATTCTTACTCCCGGCTCGCGGCAGCCCCGGGCCGGGGTGCCCGGGCCGGCCAACGCCGTTCACATCGAGATCACCGCGGCCCCGGTGAACCGGTCGGCAGCCAGATCGGCGAGGGCCTGCTGCGCCTGCTCGAACGGGTACGGGTTGACAGTGACCCGGAGCCGAAGCCGCTCCGCCAGCCGGAGAAACTCCTCACCGTTGCCGCGGGTGTTGGAGGTGACGCTGCGCAGCGTGCGCTCCTGGAACAGGTGTGCCTGGTAGTTCAGCTCGGGAATGTCGCTCAGGTAGATCCCGGCCACCGCCAGCGTTCCGCCGCGGTCGAGCGCGGCCAGTGCTGGCGGGACCAGGGTCCCGACCGGCGCGAACAGTATCGCGGAGTCCAGCGGCTCCGGCGAGGGATCAAAGGAGTCCTGTGCGGACGCGGCCCCCAGCCCCAGGGCCAGCTCACGGGCCTTCTCGTCGCGGGTAAAGACATGGACGGCCGCGCCCTGCGCCATCGCGATTTGCGAGACCAGGTGGGCCGAACCCCCGAATCCCCAGATCCCGAGCCTGCCGCCGACCGGCAATTCGGCGCGCAGCAGGGCCCGGTAGCCGATGATGCCGGCGCACAGCAGCGGCGCCAGCTCGGCATCGGTGAATCCCTTCGGCAGCTCGTAGACGTAGGCGTCGGACGCCACCAGGTAGTCCGCGTATCCGCCCTGGATGTCCCAGCCCGTGTAGATCGAGTTCGGGCACAGGTTCTCCTGTCCCCGGCGGCAGTACCGGCAGGAGCCGTCCGTGCCCGCCAGCCAGGCCGCTCCGACCCGGTCTCCGGTCGAGAACCTGGTTACGCCCGGCCCGGTCGCCACCACCTCGCCCACCACCTCGTGACCTGGGGTGACATCCGGCGCCTTGGGCGGCAGATCCCCCTCGGCCAGGTGCAGAT
Source organism: Streptosporangiaceae bacterium (assembly GCA_030040095.1). GTDB lineage: Bacteria > Actinomycetota > Actinomycetes > Streptosporangiales > Streptosporangiaceae > JASHPR01. The sequence continues at coordinate 6,069 of JASHUI010000868.1, forward strand.
CGGTACGGCACACGCCGCAGAGCAGCACCCGTATCAGCAGCTGCCCCGGGCCTGGCTCGGGGACCGGTCGCTCGATCAGTCGCAGCGGGCCGGTCGTTATCGGCCCGGGTTTGCTCACCACCCACGCCCGCATGTCCTCAGGCTATGCCGGCTGGTTCGGGCCTCCTCCAGCCCCCTCCGCCAACTCGCCCATCACCGCAGCCCCCCGCCACCACCGCACACCCCGCCCACCACCGCAGCCTCCTCCACCCCCCAGACCCCGCCACCACCGCACCCCGCCCACCACCGCAGTCCCAGCCACCCCCCAGACCCCGCCACCACCGCAGCCTTTCTTGATCACGACGACATTTCACGGATTGCGTTCAATTGATCACCTATTTTGGGCGTTTTGTGCCAACGCAATCCGTGAAAAGTGCGGATGATCAAGGTTTACGGGCGACTCGGCGGCGCGGGCGACTCAGATGGCCGCGGCGATTGGGCCGGGGCTGGTCA
>JASHUI010000092.1:0-3124 GCA_030040095.1 Streptosporangiaceae bacterium
CGACAGTGACCATGGCAGACTCAGTGCGCAACAGGACCTCTGGTAAGCCGAAGACCGTGGTGGGTTGACCCGGACTACCAGAGGTCCTGCCCCATGATCACCACGACACGCCGGCCACCACGATCTGCTTGACCCAGACCCGCAACCCTTAACGACGCGGCATTGACATCTAGCTACAGCAACGCCGCACCCATCCCCGGGCAGCACCGGGCACCGCGGCCCCGGCGGCAGGCTAATGCCCGGGTGTGTGACGGAACGTAACCGCTACCGTCACAGACCGCATTAGCCACGGTTGGCCGCCGCGTGCGTTTCCTGGAACAGGTCGCCCGCGCGGCGCTGGCGCAGGCGCCCGCGCCGCCGCAGGTCCTGATCTTGCGCGGGCACCTCCCCGGCGGCGCTGATCTTGGCCGCCTGGGCCTGCGCCTGTGCCGTGGTTATCGTCTGGTACGCCTCGGCGTCGGCGGCGAGCCTGGCCTGGTCGCGCTCGGCTTCTGCGAGGACGCGTCGTCGGTAGGCCTCGGCGTCGGCTGCCTGCCGGACCTCGGTTTCCAGCCGGAGAGCGGTGAGGTCGGCTTGCCGCTGAGCGAGCACCATCTGCTGTTCGGTCACCTCCTGGGCCGCGCGCGCCTCGGCAAGCGGTCCCGCCTGCGCGGCCTCGGCCTTGACCCGCTCTGCTTCCGCGAGGTACCCGGCGCGCTTGAGTTCCAGGTCACGCTCGTAGGCGGCCTTCAACTCGGCCACCTCCCGCTCGCGCTCGCAGGCCTCGAGGTCGGCGTTGGCCTGGGCGATGCGAGCCTGACTCGCCACGGCGGCGGCATGCGGGGCGGCCAGATTCGCGATGTAGCCAGATGTGTCCTCGATCTGCTGGATCTCCACGGCATCGAGAAACAAGCCCAGCTTTCGCATCTCAGCGCGGCTGCGCTTCCCGAGTTCCTCCGTCACCCGGGCGCGCTCGGCGATGACCTGCTCGGCGGTCATCCCGCCGACAACTGCCCGCAAATGCGCGGCGAACATGCCGCCGGCGACTTCCTCCATCCGGTCTGGCCCGGACAGGAAGCGGCATGCCGCGCTGGCGATCGAGGCGTGGTCATCCCCCACCTTGAACACGGCGACGGCCCGGACGATGATGCGTACGCCCTGGCCGGTGATGCACTCTTCGGCGATCTCTGCCTCCCGGGAGGCCAGGGACAAGACCCGGGCCTTGTGCTTGAGAGGCCACACGAAGCAGCCATGCCCGGTGACAATGCGGAACTCTGTCTCCTGATTGCGGCGCCTCGAGCCAGAGACCAGCAGAGCCTCGTCAGGGGCTGGAACGTACCAGAGCAACATGAAGGACTCCTGCGGTCCGTCAACCACGGAAACAGGCGATACCGGCGCCGACAGGGCCGTGATCGAGCCCGTTTCCACCCAGGCGGTTAGCTACCGGTAACCGGGACCTTGAAACCTGTGCGTTCCGGCGCCGCCCGGGCAGCCGGGACGCCCGGGACACGTTCCGCCCTGATGCGTATACTCACAGTTACCGCACTCCGGATTCCCCGCCTGCGGCGCCGTTGAAGTTGATTGCGCTCTATCCGGCATCTCTATATAATTCAGGTAAGCCATTGGTTGAGGCGCGGCGGGAGCTGCACTCCAAAATGACAATGGCTTTTTTGTGATTTTCTTTTTCCTCGGCCGTGCTCTATGTTCGCGCCATATGAGGCTTCTTAGCAGCCTGCTCGTGGACATCGCCCCGCTACGGGAATCCCCGCCCTACCGGCGTCTGTGGATCGGATCCGGGCTGTCCAGCATCGGCAGCCAGATGACCGGCTATGCCGTGACGCTGCAGGTATTCGTCCTCACCCGCAGCTCGCTCGCGGTCGGGCTGCTCGGGCTCGTCATCGCGCTGGCGACCATAACCGTGGCCGTCGCGGGTGGCGCGGTCATCGACGTATTCGACCGCCGCAAGACGGTGCTCGCGGCGACCGGCTTGCAGGCGGCCGTGTCTGGACTGCTCGCCGGCCAGGCATTCGCGGGCCTCGGGCAGGTCTGGCTGCTGTACTGCCTGGTCGCTGCCCAGTCGGCGATAGGCGCGGTGAACGCGCCGGCCCGGCGGACCTTCATGCCGGGCCTGCTGCGCCGCGACCAGCTGCCCGCGGGCGCGGCCCTGCAAAGCCTGGCGATGCACGCAAGCCTGACCGCCGGGCCTGCTGTCGCCGGCCTGATCACCGCCGCCGCGGGCCTGAAAACCTGCTATCTCATCGACGCGATCAGCTTCGGTTTTTCTCTCTACGCGGTGGCGCGGCTGCCACCGGTGCGCCCGCAGGCCCAGGAGTCACGACCCGGCCTGCGCGCTATCGGCCAGGGGCTGAGGTTCGTCCTGCGCACGCGCATCATTCTCGGCGCGTTCGTCGCCGATATGAGCGCCACCTTCCTGGGGATGCCCATGGCCCTGTTCCCCGCGATCAACGCGCAGCGCTTCGGCGGTGATCCGGAAACTCTCGGGCTGCTCACGACCGCCGTTGCCGTCGGCGGGATCCTCGGCTCGGCGTTGTCGGGCCCGGTGAGCCGGGTGACCAGGCAAGGTCTCGGCATGCTCGTGTCAGCGGCCGTGTGGGGAGCGGGCCTGGCTGGCTTCGGCCTGTCCGGGGTCTTCTGGCTGGCCTTCCTGACCCTCGTGATCGCCGGCGCGGCGGACGTCACCGCCGTCGTGCTGCGAACCGCGCTTGTCCAGTCGGTGACGCCAGAGGAGTTCCGCGGCCGCGTCTCGTCAGCCGAGTACGCCGTGGGCGCGGGAGTCCCCCAGCTCGGCAACTTCCGGGCCGGCGTCGTGGCGTCCCTGACATCGGCCACGACCAGCGCCGTGACCGGCGGGCTGACCACGATCGCCGGCGCCGCGCTCACCGGCCTGCTCATACCCTCGCTCACCGCCTTCCGTGCCGCCGCCCCTTCGGCCGGCGGCGCCCTGCAGACAAGCCGGATCAGCCCTGGTAGCGTGCGCCGTCGAAGGCTCGGCAACGTAGGCCGAAACGAACGCACAGGAGGGCCTTGATGTTATTACTCCGTCGATCTGCCGTACTCGCCGGGGCCTCGTCCGTGGCCCTGCTGGCAGGGCTGGTGATGGCCGGCACGCCGGGTGGCTCGGCGC
>JASHUI010000009.1:0-4027 GCA_030040095.1 Streptosporangiaceae bacterium
GCCGTGTAGATGAGCAGCTCGAACACCAGCCAAAGGACGAGAAAGCGGGGCCATCCCGCGAACCGGCCGACGGAGATCGCGGCCAGGAGGAAACAGGCGGGCGCCAGCTGGGCCTTGGCCCACGCGTCCGGGCGGGGATGCAGCAGATAGGCCGTTAGTCCCCGCCCGGTTCTGTCGGCGCGGGCGGGGACGCCCCCGTGGCCCGGCCCGCCGGCGGCCTCCCCTCCAACGCCGCCGGCGGGCTCCGCCCGGCTCACCGGCTCCGCGGCGTCGCTGCACGGCATGAGCCGATGTTCACCTGCTTCGAGTCGAGCGCGGCGCCCGCGACCACGACCCGGTCGGCCAGGCCAGGTCGGGGTGAGACGTCGCGTTAAGGCCCTACTCACGATGTCAACGCGGCAGTGAGATTAGACAGGGGAAACTTCGCCATCTTTGGCCGGCGAGGTGCGCTGATCAGCGCCAGGAGCGGCGCTGGCGCGGGCGGGGGGCCTGCCAGCGCGCCGCGAACAGGCCGTCGATGGCCTCGTCGGCGAAGAAGTGGCTGTGCGTCTGGGCGAACCGGGCCAGCCGGACCAGGTTGGGATGGCGCCGCGGCCCGTCTTGGTCGGTGCCGGGGGCCTCGGGCGCCGAGGCGTCCTCGGGGAACTCGGCCTGGACCTTGTCGACGACCAGCGACTTGCTGGCCATGAAGCGGTCCACCGTCCGCTCGTCGACGTGCGCGGCCCTGGCGACCTCGCCGCGCTTGTCGAAGCGGACCAGCGCGCGCCACAGCATGAGGTCGGTGCCGTTGCGGATCAGCTCGTCCAGCAATCCCTGGTTGCGGACCAGCCGGCCCGCGGGCGAGGACGGTGCCGGACAGGCGCCGTCCGGCGCCGCGAACCCTGGGCCGGTCGAGTCGCCCCGGTCCACCGCGTCGATCAGCGCGCGCATCGCCTCGGCCGGCGACGCCTTCGACAGCAGCGCCAGCGGTTCGAAGAACGCGAACGACGCGAGCAGGAACAGCAGCCGGTTGCGCTCTTCGTCGGTGCTCTCGATCACGATCTTGGTTTCCGGGGACAGCTCGTGCAGGATGCGCATGGCGGTCAGGCCGGTCGGGGAGCCGGGCCCGAAGTTGATGTCGACCAGCGCGAGGTCGAAGCGCGGGCCCTGGCTCAGCGCCTCGGGCAGGTTGCGCGGGTCCCGAACGCCGGTCAGGGTGTGCGGCGTGTCCTGGATCACCTGGGCGAGGGCCAGCTCGACCAGGACGAAGTCGTCGACCACGAGGATGTGCATGCCGCTCACCACGGTGATGAGCGCCAGCGAGCCAGGACCCGGGTGCCGCCGCCGTCCCGCCGCTCGGCGACCACCGCGCCGTCGAAGCGCTGCAGGTGATCTTCGAGGATCCGCAGGCTGGTGCGGGTTCCGGCCGGCTCGGCTGGCATCCCGGGGCCGTCGTCGGCGACCGACACGGTCACCCATGGCCGCGCGGCCGGGTTGGCGTGCTGCCGCTCCTCGCGTACCGCCACCTCCACCCGCCGCGCGCCCGCCTTCCAGGCGTTGGTGACCAGATCCGGAAGGACGCGCCGGGCCAGCCCGTAGTCGGTCTTGCGCATCCGCAGCTGGCGGCTTCGGGCGTCCAGGATCATGCCCGCCCGCCGGTCGCCGGGCACCGTCTGCAGCACGCAGTCCCAGAGCAGCGCGACCGTCTCAGAGGACGGCCCGATCCCCAGCATCATCTGGCGCGCCTCCTCGGCCAGGATCAGCATGCTGTCCGCGAGCGATCTCGTTTCCCGGTCCGCCCCGGCGTCCGCCTGAATCTGCCGGATCAGCGCGTGCGCCCCGTTCTTGACCAGGCTGTGCACGGTGATCGAGTCATTGCGCCGCACCTCGCCCATGGAGGTCTCGCAGGCTTCGAGGCCGGCCCGCAGGAGCACCTCGAAGACCATCGTGAAAGGCAGCAGCAAGACAATCGATCCGGCCAGCATCAATGGGATGATCAGGCCGGCCGGGAGCCGGCTGGCGGCGGAATGCCCGGGCGCGGCGATCAGCAGAATCTCGATGGCGGCCACGCAGCCCGGGATCCACGGGCGGAATGCGATAAGGCCCCTGGCCGGCGGCGGATCGGGGTTATACCAGCTCGCGTCCGTCATCACCTGGGCGAAGGCGTTCCATACGTGCGCCGTGATCAGGATCAGGCCTGCCACGTAGACCGGGGTCGGCAGCGGCCGCACCGAGATCGGGCCGCCGTAGAGCAGCAGGGCCACGATTATCCCGAAGCCCTCGAGGAGACCGGCCAGGTCAGCGGTGGCCCGGCCGCGCACGCCGCGGAGGTGACCCGCGGCCGTCCTGATCGCGGAGATCCGGACGGACGCCAGCCGGTCGAGGGTGTCCGGCTGGGTCTGAATCCACGCCGTGCTCACGCCCGCCGAAACCATCAGCAATTGCGCGGCGGCCTGCGGCAGCGCATGAGCCGGAAACCAGGCCAGAAGCAGCCACAGGCCGGCCACGCACGTGCCGCGGAATGCCGCCCCTATGCGCCACAGAGGCGTCGCATATCTGACCGCGATGTCATAGACGACCCGGGTCCGCAGAGATGGGTCCGAGAGCATGAGCCTCTCCCGCGAGTTGCTTTCGCGGAGGAAGGGCCCGGCTGGCTGGGGCCGCCACGCCAGCGGCCGCGCAATTCCCCTCGGGTCCCATAATGCCGCAACAGCCCGGAGTCATGCCATATGCCCGTTTACAATGAGCCGGCGCGCTCCGTGCTACCGCGGGTCACGGCCCTCCGCGGCGCCCCGGCCAGGCGACCCGCCGGCGATCTCGTAGGACCACAGCTCGCTGCTCACCCCGACCGCGCCGGGCGGCGGGCCCCCGCTGCGCTCGGAGGCCGAGCGGTGCCCGTGCCCGAACGCCGGAGAATGCAGCCAGGCCTGGAAGGAGGCCTCGTCCCGCCACCGCGTCACCACGAGCCAGGTGGTCCGCTCGTCCGTCGGCTTGAGGAGCTCGAAGCCCTCGAAGCCGTCCTGATCGTCGACCGCGCCGGCCCGGGCGGCGAACCGCCGGGCGAGCTCGTCCCCGCTGTCGGCCGGCACGGTTATCGCATTGATCTTCACCACGCTCATATCCCCGATGATGCCAGCCCTTGACTCCCTCGAGCCCACCGGATATTCCGCAACGGCCCGGTGCCATGCGCCCGGTGATGCCGGCCGGCCCGGTGTTGGGGTCGGCTAGCATGCGGACGTATCACCCGCCGGTGTAGCTCAGTTGGCAGAGCAGCCGTCTTGTAAACGGCAGGTCAGCGGTTCGATCCCGCTCACCGGCTCGGTTCCGGGTGCGGCGCGGACGGTCGCGGGCAGCTCAGAACAAGAACCCCCAGTAGGGCCTGCTGGTGTACTTGACCTGGCTGACCGGTGGCGCGCTGACCGGTACCGGCGCGCCGAAGTCACCAAACGTCAGGTCCCTGTCCGTCGTCACTCCTCCCTGCGTGGTGATCGTCACCAGGCGGCGAACCCGTCCCTGCTGGTCCACGTACACGGTCCCGCTGACCGACTCCGTCGGGCCGGAGAAGCGCGCGGTGAACGCGTACTTGGTGCCCGTCCAGCCCGGGCCCGAGGCGGATCCCTCGTCGCGCACCGCCCCCGCCGACCGCAGCACCTTGGCCAGCTCAACCGGACTGACCGGCCGGTCTGTGACGAAGCCATAGACCTCATACCCCGGCATCCCGTCCGCCTCCACGGACGGGACCGGCGCTTTGTCCCAGGGCTTGCCGATGCTCCCGAGCGCGGACCCGGCAGATACCCGCGTGTACACGTAGGTGCCGACGAAACGGATCTGTGCCGCCACCGGGCCCTGTGGCACTCGTGTGGCCAGCAACTCCGTGCCGAGCCCGCGCTGGGGGTCGAACGCGCCGGAAACCACGTCCGAGTTCAATTCGCGCGCCTTGTTGAACCACACCGCCGAATCCAGGTGGAAACTGTAGCTCTGGGCCGCGGTCTTCGTCAGCGCGCTGCTCACCACGGCGAGCGCCGTCGGCGGGTGGCTGGCGCATCCC
>JASHUI010000093.1:0-3391 GCA_030040095.1 Streptosporangiaceae bacterium
GCCCCTGTCAGCAGCCTGCTGCCCAGGCAGGCCAGGCCGAACCGTCCGCCCTCCTCCTCGGCGAACGCGGCCACCGCGATCGGCCGCGCGGGCCGGAACCCGCGGCCGCGCAGCAGGTCGACCGCGGCGAAGCCGGACACCACGCCGAGCGGCCCGTCGAACGCGCCGCCCTCGGGCACCGAGTCCAGATGGCTGCCGGTCGCGATCCCGCCGACACTCGCATCCGGCCCTTCCCACCACGCCCAGAGATTGCCGTTGCGGTCGGCCTGCACGGGCATTGAGCGTTCAAGAGCGCGGTTGGCAAACCATTCGCGGCAGGCCAGGTCCGCCTCCGTGAACGCCAGCCGCCGGTAGCCGCCGGTCGCCGGGTCGCGCCCGATCGGCAGCAGCGAGTCCCACAGCTCGGCGAAACCCACGCCGGGCCGCCTCAGCGTCCGGCCATGGGCAGCCGGACGCCGCGCTCGGCGGCGACCTCGGCCGCCCGGTCGTAGCCCGCGTCGGCGTGCCGGATCACGCCCATGCCCGGGTCGTTGATCAGCACCCGCTCCAGCTTCTGCGCGGCCAGCGCGCTGCCGTCCGCCACGCAGACCTGGCCGGCGTGGATCGAGCGGCCGATGCCGACGCCGCCGCCGTGGTGGATGCTCACCCAGGACGCGCCCGAGGAGGTGTTGACCAGCGCGTTGAGCAGCGGCCAGTCGGCGATCGCGTCCGACCCGTCGGCCATCGCCTCGGTCTCCCGGTACGGAGAGGCGACCGAGCCGCAGTCCAGGTGGTCGCGGCCGAGCACGATCGGGGCCTGCACCTCGCCGCGCGCCACGAGCTCGTTGAAGCGCAGCCCGGCCAGGTGCCGCTCCCCGTAGCCGAGCCAGCAGATCCGCGCGGGCAGCCCCTGGAAGTGCACCTTCTGCCCGGCCATCCGGATCCACCTGGCCAGCGCCTCGTTGCCGGGGAACAGGTTGAGGATGGCCGCGTCGGTCACCGCGATGTCCCCGCGGTCCCCGGACAGCGCGGCCCAGCGGAACGGGCCCCGGCCCTCGCAGAACAACGGCCTGATGTAGGCGGGCACGAAGCCGGGAAAGTCGAACGCCCGGGCGTAGCCCGCCAGCTGGGCCTCGCCGCGGATCGAGTTGCCGTAGTCGAACACCTCGGCGCCCGCGTCCATAAACCCGACCATCGCCTCCACGTGGGCGGCCATCGACTCCCTGGCCCGCGCGGTGAACCCGGCCGGGTCCTCGGCCCGCAGCGCGGCCATGTCCTCGAACGCGACGCCGCGAGGCAGGTAGGTCAGCGGGTCGTGGGCCGAGGTCTGGTCGGTCACCACGTCGACCGGGGCGCCCATCGCGAGCAGCCGCGGCACCAGATCGGCCGCGTTGCCCAGCAGCCCGACGGACAGCGGCTCGGCCGCGGCCGCCGCGGCCGAGGCCCGGCGAACCGCGTCGTCGACGCCGTCGGCGGCCACGTCCAGGTAGCCGTGCTCGATCCGGCGGCTGATCCGGGACGGGTCGCAGTCGATGCAGATGGCGACGCCGCCGTTCATCGTGACCGCGAGCGGCTGGGCCCCGCCCATCCCGCCCAGGCCGGCGGTGAGCGTGATGGTTCCGGCCAGCGAGCCGCCGAACCGCTTGGCGGCCACGGCCGCGAACGTCTCGTAGGTGCCCTGCAGGATGCCCTGGGTGCCGATGTAGATCCAGGAGCCGGCGGTCATCTGCCCGAACATGGTCAGCCCGGCCGCCTCGAGCCTGCGGAACTCCTCCCAGGTGGCCCACTGCGGGACCAGGTTGGAGTTGGCGATCAGCACCCGCGGCGCCCACTCGTGGGTGCGGAAGACGCCGACCGGCTTGCCCGACTGGACCAGCAGGGTCTCGTCGTCCTCCAGCCCGGCCAGCGAGGCGACGATCGCGTCGAACGCGCTCCAGCTGCGGGCCGCCCGGCCCGAGCCGCCGTACACGATGAGCTCGTCCGGATGCTCGGCCACCTCGGGATCGAGGTTGTTCATCAGCATCCGCATGGCCGCCTCCTGGGGCCAGCCCTTGCAGGTCAGGGCGGTCCCGCGAGGCGCGCGGACCGGGCGGGGGGTTCCAGCATCGCGGGGGCCCGCCGGGTGCCCAGCAGTCATGACCGGTCTCCTCGTCGAGTCGGTGGTCGCGAGCCACGGCGTGTCGCCGCCGCTTCCGGGTTCATCATCCCCGCCCCGGGCGTTATGGCCGGTACCGGGTCGCCCGGACCACGGGCGGGCGGGCGAGCGTCCGGGACGCCACCTGGCCTACCTGGCCTGCCTGGCCTACCTGGCCGCCTCGGCGAGCAGGGCGCGGATGTCGGCGGCGGTGGGCGGGCGCGGGGTGTTGGCCAGCACCTCGTCGTCCAGGGCGTCGGCGGCGATCCGGTCGAGGTCGGCGTCGGCCAGGCCCAGGTCGCCCAGCCGCCGGGTCATCCCGACCCGGCCGGCCAGGGCCTCGATCGCGTCGATCGCGGCGTCCGCGTTCCAGCCGACCGGCCGGGCCCGGTCGCCGGCCCCGAGGGCGGCCGCCACCTCGGCCAGCCGGTCCCGGCGGACCGCCGCGTTGAACCGCAGCACCTGCGGCAGCACCATGGTGAGCGCCACGCCGTGCGCGACGTCGAACCGGCCGCCCAGCGAGTGGCCGATCGCGTGACAGAGGCCGAGGCCGGTGGTGGCCATCCCGATCCCGGCCATGTGCGCGGCGAGCAACATCTGCGACCGGGCCTCCAGGTCCTGGCCGTCGGCATGCGCGCGCGGCAGATGGCCCGCGACCATGCGCATGACCTGCAGCGCGATCCCGTCGGACCAGGGGTTGGCCCGGACCGAGAGGTACGACTCCAGGGCGTGGGTCAGCGCGTCGAGGCCGGTGGCGGCCGTCGCCGCGGGCGGCAGGCCGATCGTGAGGGCCGGGTCCAGCACCGCCGCGGCCGGAAGCGAGCTGGCGTGGCCCACGTAGAACTTCCGCCGCGCCGCGGGATCGGTCACGACGCCGAACGCGTTGGTCTCCGCGCCGGTGCCCGCGGTGGTCGGGACGGCCACGATGGGCAGCGCCGGGCGCTCGAACTCGCCGCGGTAGTCCAGGTCCCGGCCGCGCTGCGGGTTCACCGCGGCCAGCGCGATGCCCTTGGCCGCGTCGATCGGCGATCCGCCGCCGGCCGCGACGACGACGAGCCGCCGTTCCCCTAGTCCGGAGGCAACGGCACCGGCGGCAACGCTCGCTCCGGCGGCGATATCGGCGGTCGTCGGATTCTGCCGCGCGCCGCTGAACACCGTCACCGGCAGCCCGGCGGCGGTCAGTACCTCCGTCACCGCGCCGATCACCGGCGTCCGCGCGAGCAGCGCATCCGTGACCAGCAGGACGGCCCCGCCGCCGCGCGCAGCGACGATACCGGG
>JASHUI010000094.1:0-3086 GCA_030040095.1 Streptosporangiaceae bacterium
CGACATAGACCTCGTCCTACGCCGCCTCACCCTGGCACTGACCAGGCCGGCATGGTGATGCGTCGATGGACCGCGGGCTGACCGCTATCGTCCTCAGTCTGCCAGCCAACCGGGCGCGGTCACCGGCGGATCACAGTTACCCCGGGCCAACGTGAGGTCCGAGCCGGGGACAGGCTGATCGTCATGCTGGAGCATTGAGGCGGAGCGTCGAACTCGGTTCACCTGCCCCTACGGCCACGGTGAATTGCTGGTTTTCGACGGCGATCGTTCCCTGACCCGGTGCCGCGCCGTAGAAGTTATATTGGCCGCGCGAATTGGTGAATGTGCTCAGCGTGATACCGCCCACGGTAAGTGTTATCGCCGTGTTCGGAACCGGAATGCCTGCGCTGTCGGTGAGCGTGCCGGACGCGGACGGGCTCCCGGTCGCAAAAGAGAACATAAACGACTGGTAGACCGTATCCAAGTACACCAGTACATCGGTGGGCCCGGTGTACCCGAAGGCCGGGGCGCCAACGGTGACGCTCGCCTGCTGCGTTGATCCGGTCGTTTGCGTGGACGTCGACGTGTTCGTCCACTCCAAGGTGCCGGTGACCTTGACGAGGGCCTTCCAGATTAGATTGAATCCCGCACTCACGCTGGCGCTGACCGCGTACTGATTCTGAACTTGCTGGGTATTAGTAGTGGTCGTGGCGCTCGTCAGCGCGTACGTCATCGTGGGTACTAGATCGTCGGCAGCGAGCGGAGGTTCGTACGGGAAGCTGTGCGTGGTAAGCACGAATCTACCCGGCTCGATGGGCACGACTCTATTCGGGTCACCGGTCGCGGCACCGGCGTAAAAGGGGTTGCAGGCCAGGATCTGATCGTAGTCCGCCGTAGTGAGGCCTGCAGCGGCGAGGGCCTGGGCCACGCCTGGCGGCATCAGGCTCGGATTCAGAAGCCATTCAGCGTAGACATACTGAATCAGCATGTCCTGCCCATTGACCCCGATCCCCCAGGCTACATTACCCAGGTGGTCGACGGTCACATTAAGCTGCGGGTTAAGCCACAGGTAGAACAGGTCATAGCTGTGGTCGATGCCGTCCGCGCCGGGCCCGGGAACAATGATCTGATTGTTGGCACCCTTGTTAATGCTGATTTGCGACGTCGTGGTCCCGGTCTGCGAAGCAGTGAAATCGCCGCTCACTCCGAGCGAGACGCCGAGTATACTGCCGGTGGCCGAGACACTAACGTCAACGCTCTGTTTGAACGAGTTGCTGATCGAATCCGTCGTCCCGGTCGTGCTGCCGCCGGCATATGACACCTGCGAGGTGGACTCCTGCGAGGTGTTAGTGCCGCCGGCCATACCAGGCGGCGCGTATACCAGGGTCAGGATGTGGTAGGCAGGCAGAACCTGACCGGACGCCACGGCGTTCACGGTGACCGTCGCAAGCGTGGAAAGGCCTCCGCCGGCGTCCACCAGTCCGACTTCGATCGTCGCCTCGGCTGGCGTCACGTTCTCCGCCGCAGTCAAGGTCAGGGAGAAGTCCGCGCCGGTCGTGGACAGGGGCTGGGGGGACGTCGCGGGCAGGGACTGGGGAGACAGCGCCGCCGTTACCCCTGGCGGGACCGACCCTACGCCGAGATTGACCGCGACATCAATGTCGAACCTCTCTAAGAGAAAATTAACGGTAATGCTCTGGCCGCTGTTAAGTGTGATGTTAGTAGCGGCAGGAGTGATAAAAATGCGGGGTTTTGGCGGTGGTGGTTCCCTTCCCCCGTTTGGTTCCCTTCCCCCGTTTGGTTCAGGCTGAAGTTCTGGCCGCTCCATTACTTTCTCCTCTCCGTCCGCGCTCATTCCCTGCTTCGGCGAGACCGAGAATCCTGAGCCTGCTTGAATGCTGGAGAGGGAATCGGCGGGCTTCAGGGACAGCGTTGACATCGTTGCTTCACGCGATACGAGAAGTGAGATCTCCCCATACTTGAGGACGGGACGGGTACCAGCGTACACAGGCCAGCATCATCGCTGCTATCCGAAGTTCTACGGATGGCGAGACGCACGCAGCCGGAGCAGCGTCGTCGGGGAGTGCTGCAGCGATGCTTGCCAGCGGTACTGTTCATGGACGAACAGCGCAGCGGCGACACGCTCAAACGCCAGGAGTCGACCGGGACCTGACGTCTGCGAACGTTTACGCCCCGCTGCAATCACGAACTTCGTTCACACACGCCACTACTTCGGTGCTCACAACCCTGTCGAGCGTGATCACTTTGTGGCGGCCGCCTACCCACAGGCTGTCGAGCGGATCGCACGCGCTACCAGGGCGCCGGACACGCGGGCGGCAGCGGCGCTGCTGTTTGAAGGGCTCCTGCAGCCGGGCTTTGACCCGGCCAGGGGCGCCGAGGCGGCACGCCGGTATGTGAATAGCAAGGCTACGATCGCGATCCTCAACCACCGCAAGACCGCAGATGGCGCGATCCAGCCCTGGGAGAGACTCGGCGTCTCGGAGCGCCGCTACTACAAGCTGCTGAACCAGTTCGCTCCCAAGACCGGCACTCGCTACGAGGTCGACGCGGACGTGCTGGAAAAGATCCGCTCGCACCTGATCAGCCGCGATGAGATAACGGAGAAGCGCGCCGCCGCTATGGAACTGCTGCAGGAGCGGGGTTTCAGCTACGCGGCTGCGCGGAAGTGGCTGCAGCGCCCCGACTACAGCGAAGCGCTCACAGCGCGGCCCCGGTCGAAGCGACCGCCGGCCCCGCCGGATTCCTGATCGCCGCCTATTCGTCCAGTCTCAGCGCGCCCTCTCCTCTCATCACCAGCAGCAGAGATTGGTTGATGTGTGCGCTTACCCCTTCTGGGACCTCCGCGGCAGCTGACAACGAACCCGCAGGCCACCGCCCTGACATCAAGATCAACTATAGAAAGCTGCCGAAGTCAGGGAGAAATTTTCAGCAACCACTCGCTTCGGCTCGGAAAAGCTTAGCCTGATTAGCCATCCTGGCGCCGTGAAGGTATGCCAGCATGCGACCTTCCAGCCAGCCCGCGATCGAGGATGACAGACGCGCTGATCCCCTCCACTCCCAGCTCATCTCTGACAGCTACCTGGAAC
>JASHUI010000095.1:0-6639 GCA_030040095.1 Streptosporangiaceae bacterium
GTGGTCCTGACCCGCCCGCTGCCGTACTCCGCGGCGAGCCGGGCGACCAGCGCCAGCGAGTCGCCCGACATCCGGCCCACCCGCGGCGCGAAGCCGGCGTAGTACCGCCCGTCGCGCTGCCTGTGGATGCCGACGTGATCGCGCCGTCCGGTGCCCGGCGCCTTCGGCGCGGGGCCGTCGGTCAGCCGGTAGCCCAGATAGTCGCGCTCCAGCACCTCCCGGAATCGCCCGGGCCCCCAGTCGGCCATGAGGAACTTCAGCCGGGCTCGGTGCCGCAGCCGACGGTAGCCGTAGTCGCGGAAGATCGACGTGACCGCCGCCCAGACCTCCGGGACCTGGCCCGCCGGCACGAAGGCGCCCAGCCTCTTGGCGATCATCGGGTTGGTGGACAGCCCGCCGCCCGCCCACAGGTCGTAGCCTGGCTCGCCGTCCGGCCCGGGCACGCCGACGAACGCGACGTCGTTGATCTCGTGCATGGTGCACTGCGCCGCGCAGCCGCTCATCGCGGACTTGTACTTGCGGGGCAGGTTGGAGAACGCGGGGTCGCCGACGTAGCGCGCCGCGGTCTGGCGGATCTCCGGCGTCGCGTCGATGATCTCGTCGGCGTCGATGCCGGCCAGCGGGCAGCCCAGGATGACCCGGGGCGTGTCGCCGCAAGCCTCGGTGGTCGACAGGCCGGCCGCCTCCAGCGCCTCCCAGATCGCCGGTACGTCCTCGATCCGGACCCAGTGCAGCTGGATGTTCTGGCGGTCGGTCAGGTCCGCCGTGCCCCGCGCGTAGCGGCGCGAGACGTCGGCCACGGTGGTGAGCTGGCCGGCGCTCAGCTGCCCTCCGTCGATGCGGATCCGCATCATGAAGTACCGGTCGTCCAGCTCCTCGGGCTCCAGCGTGGCGGTCTTACCGCCGTCGATGCCCGGCCTGCGCTGGGTGTAGAGGCCGAACCAGCGGAACCTCCCGCGCAGGTCGGCCGGGTCGATCGAGTCGAAACCCCGCTTGGCGTAGACGTTGATGATCCGGTCGCGGACGTTCAGGCCGTCGTCGTTTTTCTTGAGTTCCTCGTTCTTGTTCAGTGGCTCACGATAGCCAAGTGCCCACTGTCCGTCACCACGACCCTGGCGGCGGCTGCGCAGGCTCCTGGCATCGGGGGGCGGGGTGGGAGCGGGCGTCGTGCTGGTCGGCGCGGGCATGTGCGGCGTCCCTTCGGTCAGGGGCGCGTGCCGCGAGTTCACGAACGGCGGTAAGCGCGGGCGCCTCACTCCTCGGTACGGGCCCCGCGCCCGCTGGCGGCACGCGCCCGTCAGGAATGACGGGCTCTGGTCAGCGGCCGCGGGATACAGAGCGCGCTCCCGATGCGAAGGAAATCAACGTGGCGGCGGACGACAAGCAGTGGGTCGGCCGGATCCGGTGCCGAAGACACGACGCTGGCTCCCATGTGTCATCCCAACGGCGCGACATTCACGCCTATTCCGCCATCAGCCCTGCCGGATCCAGCCGAACCGAGGCTCAGCGCCGGGGTCCGGCTGGCGGTGCTGGCAGTCACACCAGGTCCCGCCGGGGCATTGTTCATGCTGCTGCTGCCGGCAGGACGAGCAGACCATGTGTCTATTGTCCACGCCCCGCGAGGGCGGGCGCGACCGGGCCGGTCAGGCCGCGTTGGCCCGCCGCATCCGGCGCCGGCGCTCGGCCGACCGCTCGTCCTCGTTCAGCCCGCCCCAGGTGCCGTACTTTTCCGGGCGGCTGACGGCATAGTTGAGACACTCGGCTCGCACCGGACAGGCGGCGCATACAGCCTTGGCCTTGCGCTCCCGGATTTCGCGTTCGGGCTGCCGCTCACCATCGGGACCGAAGAAGAGCACGACTTCCTTACCGCGGCACGCAGCGTCGTCTTGCCAGCCCCAGTTCGGCCGCGGAATCAAGACGGCCTGACGGCGTACCTCAGACATGGATAGCTCTCCTCAACCAGCTCACCGTGTAGTTCCTCGCCTAGCGGAGCGTCCGGCTCACTGGACACATAAAAACCTCGCGTGATGCGGCATTCGCCCCGTCGCATGTTGCAACGCACTACGCCGCCGTGGTGTTCCCGCGAAGTCGGGCATAGCCGGATGGGCGAAGCGGCTGCCAACACAGCCGCCAGGCCAGCGAGCCGACGCAACATCATGCCATCGGTGCCCCGGCCCGTGCAGGCAAGATCGGGAAACTGGCCTGCGGCGTTTACCCGCGGGCGGATCGGGCCGGCTCAGCGCAACTGCCTACGAACTAGACAAAGCCGATGGTTCAGCGCCACGATGGGCTGCATGTCGGCATCGGATGCGGCTCCGCTGCCCCGTCTGGGCGAGGTGTTCTTCGACGTCCGGGGGAATTCCCGGAGCATGCGGCTCAGCTGGTACGCGGACACCGGGGTGGCGGTCCTGAGCATCTGGCAGGGAGGGATGTGCACCGGCACCTTCCGGCTCGCCATTGCCGACCTGCCCAGAATGGTGCAGACGCTGCAGCGCGGCCCGGCCGGGCCGGTGCCCGCCGCGGACCCCGAGCCGCCCGTGAGTCACGTCCGGGCCATGCCGCCGCTGCCGGGCGAGGACCTGCTGGCCGAGTCCGAAGGCCCGAGGACCGGAGCCGCGGATTACCTGGCCGGGCCGATGAATGACCCCCGGCTGGCCCCCGCGCAGTACCCGGCCGGACCGCCCGATCACCGGCCCGCCGCTTCGCCCGGCTACCTGCCCGAGCCGCCCGGGTACCCAGACCCTCAGGGCTACCGCTACCCGACCGAGCCGGGGAGCTACCCGCCTGCGCCGCCGGGGAGCTACCCGCCTGCGCCGCCGGGCCGCCACACCGAGTACTCCGCGGGCGGCGGCTACCCGCAGCAGCCTTACCAGGGCGCCTCTGGCGCGGCCGATTATCGGGGCGAGCCGCCCGGGCCGGATTACCTGCCCGGGACTTCCGTCGGCGATCGCGACGCGCTGGGCCGAAGTACCGCCGATTACCCTGCGCATTACCCAGGTACCGTTACCGATGACATCCCGCGTGACCCGCCGCTGGATTCGTTTCCCTACGGCCCGCCGCCCGCCGCCCGCCGCGCGGCGAGCCGGCACGCCGCGCCCGAGGAGCCGTTCGACTGATCTGCCGCAGCTTTCCGCACCGGGCCGGTAAATCCCAAAGAGACCCTGAAAACACATGGCGGGGCCGCCGTTACAGGTGCCATGTGCCTGGGGATATATTCGCCTCGGGGGAAGGGGGAGTACAAGTGGCACAGAAGGTATCGGTCACATTCGCGTGTGACTACGACTCAAAAGAGATCCCCGAAGGCGAGCACATGACCCGTGCGTTCAGCCTCGACGGCCGGGACTATGAGATCGACCTATGCGAGAAGCACAGCCAAAAGTTCGACGAGGTCCTCAGGCGGTTCTCGGACAGGGCGCGCAAGGTGACCGGCCGGGTGACCAGGACCAAGCGCAGAACGGCGGCTCACCGCCAGCACAGCGCCGAGGTCCGGGCCTGGGCCAAGCACAACGGCATCGAGGTCAGCGACCGGGGCCGGATTCCGGCCAACGTCATCGAAAGGTACGAGGCGAGCCACAAGTGAGGATCCCGGCTCAGGAAGCCTGACCGCTGCCGTCGCGCTGGCCGGGCTGCGAGTCGGGAGGGCGCGGCTCCTCCTGCGCCGAGGCCGTGGCCGCCGCCTCCGCCGCAGCCACGGCACCGCCCAGCGCCCCCATTGCCTGACCGGCCGCCGCGGGGGGCGGTGATCCCGTCCCGGAGGGCGGCGGGACCGCTCCGGCGGGTCCCACGGCCGCCGCGAGAACCTGGGAATTGGGCACATGCACCGGGCCGTTGGGGGTTTCCAGCCGGACGTAGGTGATGCTCACCTCGCTGACCGTCCCTTCCAGCAGGCCGGACAGGGCCCCGGACCTGATGCCCACCCGATCGCCGACCCGGAACGGGCGGGCCACCAGGAGGACGATGCCCGCGAAGACGTTCGCCAGGCTCTGCTGAGCGGCGATGCCGACCAGCGCGACGCCCAGCGCACCGCCGACCACCAGCTGGGTGACCGCGACGTTCAGCAGCTGCAGGGTGACCACCGCGGTGGCGAGGCCGCCGGCGACCACGATGGCGAACCTCACCACGCCGGCGTGTGAGGAGCCGACCGAACGGCCGAGGACCTCGCGGGCCTTGTTGGCCAGGCCGATCGTGCCGACCCCCGCCAGCAGGCAGAAGACCGCCGCGGCCCCGTAGGACAGGGCGAGGTTGCCGCTGTGCCCGAACGCGCCGAGTACGTTGTCGCCGCGCACGTCGTCGGGCAGGTCGGCGGCGTAGCGGGCCTGGGCGGAGACGGCCGCGGCGATCACCGCGAGAACGATCGCGAAGATGTACCGCCAGGGCCGCGTTCGCGCCTTGACCTTGGCCACCTGGTTGCGGGCGGCCTCGAGCTGGCGCCCTTCCTGGAGATCCACGTGCCTACGGTACCGAGGCGTAGAAGTGCCCGGTCCCGGGTACTGTGTAGGGTTCCCGGGACCGGGCGCGGTCCGATGGCCGCGGCGGGGTCAGCCGCCGAGGTTGAACAGCGGCTTGCCGACGGGGAAAACCGGCTTGCCCTTGATCCCGTTGATCACCCCGGCCGCCGAGGTGTACCAGGCGACGAGGGCCGTTATCACCCCGACGACACCACCGGCCTGGATCAGGCCCGTGTTGAAGACGTCGAACGGGGGCAGGGCGGGCGTCTTTGTGGCGAAGTTCCCGATGAACAGCAGGATCTCGGTTATCTCCAGGGTCAGGAACACCATGAAGACCGCGACATTCACCTGAGTGCTGATGATCAGCATGTAGGTGTTGAAGATGGCGAAGGACAGCAGGATCCAGCCCAGGTCCCGGTTCAGCTGGATGGGATGGGTGGCGGTGGGGGCGATGAAGTGCAGCCACAGGCCCACGCCGATCCAGAATCCGCCGTAGGTGGAGAACGCCGTCGCCCCAAAGACGTTGCGGTTCCGGAACTCCCACATGCCGGCCAGCAGCTGGCACAGGCCGCCGTAGGCGATCGCGTAGCCCCACCAGTCAAAGCCGGTCGAGCTCTTCGCCCAGCCCGCGTTGACGGCGGAGAGCAGGAACGTGGTCAGGGCGAAGCCGGCCAGCCCGAGCGGAGCGGGGTCGGCTATGCCGGATGCCGGTACGGCGGGTGCGGTGGCCGGTGCCGCGGGGGCCGGAGCATCATCTGTGGTGCTCAAAGATTCCTCCTGTGGGGGCTTGCGCCGTCCGGACCAGCTGGCATGTCGCCCGCGGGGCATGGCAGGCGCTTGGATGGACGGAAGGAACACAGCCGGGCCGACCGCGCGGGACTCGCCGCCCGGCCGGGTCCCGGCCAGCGACCGCTCCAGCAAAGGACACAAAGGCGGCCATGTACGGACCTTCCTTCTCTTCACAGCTGGCTCAACAGAACCAGATGGAAGATCTGTCCTGAGCGTAACTCCGGGAGCGAGCTTTAGGGAGACCTAGTTTCGGGTGATGAAAGGGCATCGGTCCCCGGGGGGGCAGCGGAGCGGCAGCGGGCGAGCACCCGGCCGAGCCCGGCCCTGGTGGCCACGACTACCAGCCGGTCGGCCGGCCGGAGTTCCTGGCCCGGCCGCAGCGACCAGTCGACACCGGTGCCGCCCCGCCGCCGGAGCGCGATCAGCCGGACGTCGTCGCCGTCGTGCACGTCGTCGGCGTGACGGCCGGCCAGCTCGGCCCCCTCGCCCACGACCGCCTCGGCGATGAGCAGCACGTGCCGTCCCACCGGGATCGTCCGCAGCACCTGATGCTCGAGCATGGCCGCCGCGAACGCCGGCGCGGCCAGGTAGGACACCGACCGCGAGATCGTGTTGCCCACGTTCTTCTGGACCCGCTCGGCGAGATCGTCGTCGTAGAGCCGGAGCACCACCCGGGGCTGCTCGGCGAGTGAGCGCGCGTGCAGCGCGGTCTCCAGGTTCACGATGTCGCTCTCGGTCACGGAGACCAGGGCCTGGCAGCCGGAGATGCCGGCCTCCACCAGCGTCTCCTCCCGGTGGGTCTCGCCGATCACGATCTTCAGTCCCAGCCGGCGGGCCAGCGGCACGCCGGGGGCGTTCTCGCTCTTGTCCACGCAGACCACGTCGATCCCCAGGTCGTGCAGCTGGCCCAGGACCCGGGTGCCGACGTTGCCGAGGCCGGCCACGATGACGTGATTGCTGACCGGCCGCTCCCGGCCGCGCACCGAGCCGGTAAGCCTGGCGCCGACCACCGCCGCGGTGACCAGGGGGAGGAAGGCCATCCCGTCGAACGTGAGCAGGAACTGCGCGATCTTCTCCGGCGAGCTCAGCCTGGGGTTGGTCGTCGCGGCTCCGGCCGCGTCGAGGAAGGTCAGGTAGAGGGCGGTGCCGAAGGGATAGCGCACGGCCGCGGCCAGCAGCGCGAAGCCGACGCCGAGAATCGCGATCAGGGAGGCGAACGCGAGGCCGAGCCGGTGCCAGAACACCATGCGGAGCAATCGAGCCGCCGCGCGCAGCGGGTTGCGGCGCTGCCGGGCCAGGGGATTGCGCGGGGTGCCGTCGGCCACCGCCAGCACGAGGTCGGTGCTGGCGTCCCGCGCCGCGGTCAGCCGCGGCGAACCCCCGCCGGCCTCCGCCGCGTCCG
>JASHUI010000096.1:0-4508 GCA_030040095.1 Streptosporangiaceae bacterium
GTGTGGGGGCTATGTGGCTGCGGCGACCGCCCGCCGGCGAAGCTCCGCCCAGAGGTCGCCGACCTGACGGTCCAGTTCGGCCAGCGAGCCGGAGTTGTCGATCACGATGCCGGCGATCGCCAGCCGTTGTTCCCGGGTGGCCTGAGCCGCCATCCGGGCCTTGGCCTGCTCCCGGCTCATCCCCCGGTGCCGGACCAGCCGCTCGATCTGGACCCGGGCGGGCGTGTCGACCACCACGACCACGTCGTAGGCGGCGCCGCGGTTGCCCTCGGCGATCAGCGGGACGTCGTGTACCACGATCGCGCCCGGTCCGGCCTCCCGCTCCAGTTCGGCCATGCGAGCGCCCACCCGAGGGTGGACGATCGCGTTGAGCCGGCTCCGCCGCTCCGGGTCGGCGAACACCAGGTCGCCGAGTTTGGGCCGGTCCAGCCGACCGTCCGGTCCCAGCACCTCGCGCCCGAACGCCTCGACCACCTCGGCCAACCCGTCGGTGCCCGGCTCGACCACCTCCCGGGCGATCGCGTCGGCGTCGATGACCACCGCGCCCTGCGCGGCCAGCCGCCGCGACACCTCGCTCTTCCCGGACCCGATCCCGCCGGTCAGCCCCACCCGGTACACGCAGCGATCTTAAGCGCCACCCCACCACGGCCGGGGCCAGACCACATACACCGCAGACGGGGCGTAACAACTGCGCATCGATCTCAAGCGGAGCCATGCGGCAAGGCGGCAGGCCGTTCCAGTGACTACCGGCGCAGTAGAACGGCGCGTCGGCGGGGAGTCAGCTCCCGCCGGACAGCTTGTCGCGCAGCGCCGCCAGCGCCTCGTCTGAGGCCAGCGTGCCGGTGGCCTCGGGCTCGGGGTCGGACTGCTGCCGCGGGCCGCGCTCGGGGCGGTCGCCGCCCTCGGTCGCCTCGGTCCGCCGCGCCTCGGCGACCTGTGCCTGGTGCGCCTCGTAGCGGGACCTGGCCTCGGCGTACTGGTGCTCCCACTCCTCGCGCTGCTTCTCGTAGCCCGGGAGCCACTCCTGGGTCTCGGAGTCGAAGCCCTCCGGGTAGACGTAGTTGCCCTGCTCGTCGTAGGTCGCGGGCATCCCGTAGAGGGTCGGGTCGAAGTCGTCCCCGACCGCCTCGCCGATCGTGCCCTCGTTCGCCTGCTTGAGCGACAGGCTGATCCGGCGCCGGTCCAGGTCGATGTCGATGATCTTGACGAAGATCTCGTCGCCGACCTGCACCACCTGCTCGGGGATCTCGACGTGCCGGTCCGCAAGCTCGGAGATGTGGACCAGGCCCTCGATGCCCTCCTCGACCCGGACGAACGAGCCGAACGGCACCAGCTTGGTGACCCGGCCGGGTACGACCTGCCCGATCTGGTGCGTGCGCGCGAACTGCTGCCACGGGTCTTCCTGGGTGGACTTCAGCGAGAGCGAGACCCGCTCCCGGTCCATGTCCACGTCCAGCACCTCGACCGTGACCTCCTGGCCGACCTCGACCACCTCGCCCGGGTGATCGATGTGCTTCCAGGACAGCTCGGACACGTGCACCAGGCCGTCCACGCCGCCGAGGTCGACGAACGCGCCGAAGTTGACGATGGACGAGACCACGCCCTTGCGGATCTGGCCCTTCTGCAGCGTGTTCAGGAAGTTCTGGCGGACCTCGGACTGGGTCTGCTCGAGCCAGGCGCGGCGGGACAGGACCACGTTGTTGCGGTTCTTGTCCAGCTCGATGATCTTCGCCTCGATCTCCTTGCCCACGTAGGGCTGGAGGTCACGCACCCGCCGCATCTCGACCAGGGAGGCGGGCAGGAACCCGCGCAGCCCGATGTCCAGGATCAGCCCGCCCTTGACGACCTCGATGACGGTCCCGGTGACCACGCCATCCTCGTCCTTGATCTTCTCGATCGTGCCCCACGCCCGCTCGTACTGCGCGCGCTTCTTGGACAGGATCAGGCGGCCTTCCTTGTCCTCCTTCTGCAGGACCAGGGCCTCGATGTGCTCGCCGCTCTTGACCACGTCGTGCGGGTCGACGTCGTGCTTGATCGACAGCTCACGGGACGGGATGACGCCCTCGGTTTTGTAGCCGATGTCGAGCAGGACCTCGTCCCTGTCGACCTTGACGACCGTCCCCTCGACGATGTCGCCGTCATTGAAGTACTTGATGGTCTCGTCGATCGCGGCGAGGAAGGCCTCCTCGGAACCGATGTCGTTGACCGCTACCTTGGGGGTCGAGGTGGCCTCGGTGCTGCTGGTCGTCATGTGTTGGTGGGCTCCGGATACGGACAGGATTGGCGGACGCGCGCCGCGCACAGACGTTCAATCCACCATGGGCGACCAGGAGTGACTGGACTTGCCTGGCCAGTGGTGACCTCCCGCGACCTGCCGGTATGACGCCCGCGGCTGCCTGACCATGGCGGACTGCGAAGAACACAGCGCAGCGATCAGGATATGAGAGCGCGGCCTACCGGTCAATCTGCGGTCGGCCGCGAACCGGTCGCCCGCGGCATGTTACCCATGGGTCAGTGGGCGGCGTCGGCCCAGCTGCGCCCGGTGCCCATCGATACCTCGAGCGGCACCGTCAGCTCGAACGCCCCGCACATCCGCGCGTGAACCAGGTCCTTGAGCTGGTCAAGCTCGCCGGGAGCAACCTCGAACAGCAGTTCGTCGTGGACCTGGAGCAGCATCCGGGACCGCAGCCGCTCCGCGCGGATCCCGTCGTGCACCCGCAGCATGGCGACCTTGATGACGTCGGCGGCCGAGCCCTGGATCGGCGCGTTGAGCGCCATCCGCTCGGCCATCTCCCGGCGCTGCCGGTTGTCCGACACCAGGTCGGGCAGGTAGCGGCGGCGGCCGAGGATGGTCTGCGTGTAACCGTCCCTGCGGGCCTGCGCGACGATCCCCTCCAGGTAGTCCCTGATCCCGCCGAACTGCTCGAAGTAGCCCTCCATGAACGCGCTGGCCTCCTCCCGCGACACCCGCAGCTGCTGCGAGAGCCCGTAGGCCGACAGCCCGTAGGCGAGCCCGTAGTTCATCGCCTTGATCTTGCTTCGCAGCTCGGTCGTGACCTCCTCCGGCGGGACGCCGAACACCCGGGAGGCGGTTTCCGCGTGGAAGTCGCGGCCGGAGGAGAACGCGTCGGCCAGAGCCCGGTCTCCGGACAGGTGGGCCATGATCCGCAGCTCGATCTGGCTGTAGTCCGCGGTGAGCAGGGTCTCGTACCCCTCGCCGACGATGAACGCCTGCCGGGTGCGGCGGCCCTCCTCCGTCCGGATCGGGATGTTCTGCAGGTTCGGGTCGGTGGAGGACAGCCGGCCGGTGGCGGCGATCGTCTGGTTGTAGGTGGTGTGAATGCGGCCGTCCACGCCCGCCATCGGGATCAGCGAGTCCACGATGCTCTTCAGCCGGGCGACGTCGCGGTGCCGCAGCAGGTGGGCCAGGACCGGGTGTTCGGTCTGGGCGAGCAGGCCGGTGAGCGCCTCGGAGTCGGTCGTGTACCCGGTCTTGATCCGCTTGGTCTTGGGCAGGCCGAGCTCGGTGAACAGGACCTCCTGCAGCTGCTTGGGCGAGCCGAGGTTGAACTCGTGCCCGGTCACCGCGAACGCGGCCTGCTCGGCGGCCTTGACCTCGCCGCCCAGGCTGGCCGACATGCCGGCCAGGTGGTCCACGTCGGCCGCGATCCCGGCCCGCTCCATCTCGGCCAGCACGCCGACCAGCGGCAGCTCGACGTCGGCCAGCAGCCGGGCCACGCCGCGCTGCTCCAGGACCTGGTCCAGCGCGTCGGCCAGCTCGGCCGTGGCCCGGGCCCGCTGGGCCAGGGCGTTCGCCGCCTCGGCGTCGCCGTCCTCCTCGGTGTCGAAGGCCAGCTGCCCGACGGTGGTGTCGCCGGCGCCGGTCAGCCTCCGGTTCACGTAGCGCTCGGCCAGGTCGGCCAGGTCGAACGAGCGCTGGCCGGGCAGCGCCAGGTAGGCGGCCAGCGCCGTGTCGCTGGTCAGGCCGCACAACTCCAGGCCGCGGGCGGCCAGGGCGTGGATCGGCCCCTTGGCGTCGTGCAGCGCCTTGGGCACGGCCGGATCGGCCAGCCACTCGGCCAGGGCCCGCTCGTCGTCCTCGGTCAGCCCGGTCGGGTCGAGGTAGGCGTTGGCTCCATCGGCGGCGGCCAGCGCCAGCCCGTCGAGCACGCCGGTGCCGCGGCCCCAGCTGCCGCTGGCGGCCAGGCCGGCCCGGCCGCCGCGCCCGTGCTCGGTCAGCCACTGGGCGACGTCCTCCGGGCCGAGCACCTCCGCCTCGACGTCGAAACCCTCGGCCGTGCCGGCGGCCGGCGTCACGCCGGCCGACTCGGTGAACCCGTTCGGGAACGTGGCCTGGAGCCGCTCGCGCAGCACGCGGAACTGGAGCGTGTCGAAGAGCTGGTGCAGCTGCTCCCGGTCCCAGGGCGCCGGGCGCAGCTCCTGCGGCGCCGCCTCGACCGGCACGTCCTTGGCCAGCTCGGTGAGCTGGCGGTTGCGCATCACATCGG
>JASHUI010000097.1:0-5539 GCA_030040095.1 Streptosporangiaceae bacterium
CGCCGCGCTGCTGGACGGCGCGCCGGCCGCGGCCGTGGACCCCGATGACCCGCACCCGGCCAGCACCACGGCGGCCGCGGCCGACAATATGACGGCGGCGGCGCTCGCGCCCCGGCCCGAGGAAAACTTCATGACGACCTCTGTTCGCTCCCGGACGCACGGCGCGTCCTCTTGTAGCGGGACCGTAGGGAGGGGGCGTTACAGAGCGATGACTGAGCGGTTACTGCGCCGCTGTTACAGCCGGCGCAGCAGGCCGGGCAGGCCGGCCACGGAGTCGATGACGTGATCGGGCGCGGCGGGCGCGTCGCGCTCCGCCTGCGGCCGGTACTTGCCGGTCCGGACCAGGACGCCGGTGAGCCCGTGGCCCTGCGCGCCCAGAACGTCCGCCTCGATGTCGTCGCCGACCATCACGGCCGCGGACGGGTCCGCGCCCAGGGCGGCCAGGGCCGTGGCGAAGAAGGCCGCGGCGGGCTTGCCGGTCACCTCGGCCCGCACCCCGGCGGCCTGCTCCAGGCCGGCCAGGAACGCCCCGGTGTCGAGCTGCAGCCCGGCCTCGGTGCGCCAGTACAGGTTGCGGCCCATGGCCACCAGGCGCGCGCCGTCCAGCAGGTAGCCGAACACGCGGTTCAACGCCGGATAGCTGAACTCGGGGCCCGCGCCGCCCAGGATGACCACGTCCGGGGCCGGGTCGTCGCCGTCGGCGATCCGCACCCCGGCCAGGTCGGCCGCGACGTCGCCGCTGTTCAGCAGCACGCACCGGGCGCCGGGATGGTTCTGGGCCAGGTAGGCCGCGGTGATGGCCGGAGCGGTGAAGATCTCCGCGACATCGACGCCGAACCCGGCCTCGGACAGGGTGGCGGCCATCCAGGCCCGGGTCCGCGACGTGGTGTTGGTGACCAGAGCGATCGCATAGCCGTCGGCCCGCAGCCTGGCCAGGGCCTCGGGCGCGCCGGGAACCGGGCGCCAGGACACGGTCAGCACGCCGTCGATGTCCAGCAGGACCGCACGGATTCGCCGCATGAGCCGACCGTAGCCCGCGCTCATGCCCGGCGACAGGAGCAGCCGCTTGCGTACGCCGGCCGTGCGATACTGCGGGCGTGGGACCGCAGGGCTGGTTTGCCGACCCTTTCGGCAAGCACGAGGCCCGTTACTTTTCGGCCGGCAGTCCCACCCGGCTGGTCCGCGATGGCGAGGCGGAGTCCTACGACGAGCCGCCCGCGTGGGCACCGGCCGTTGACTTCCGCCTGCTGACCGCCGCTCCGTCACCGGATGCGCCGCCCCTCGAGACACGGTCCGGTTCGATCACGGTGACCATCTCGATCATGGTGAACGGCTCGATCATGGTGATGAACGGCGTGGTCGCCGCCGCCGCCTTCGTCGTCGCGGCGGTGCTGGTGGTCAGCGAGCGCCCCATATCCGGGCTGCGGGTCGCTCTGTTCGCGGCGCTGCCGGTGCTGGTCATCGGGATGCTCTGGTCGATGGTTGTCCTGCGCCGCCGAGCCGGGGGGTTTTGGTCCACCCGCCCGCCCTTCGGCGACGCAACGGCATGGTTTTTCTCACCGCTGCCGCGTCGCGCGATTGTCTGCATCACGGGCCTGTTCGTCGCCGGCTGGCTCTGTGCCGCGACGGCGTTGCCGTGGCTGATCGGCAGTCCGGCCTGCCCGCACGCGGCCGGCAATCACGGATCGGCGGCCTGCGTATCGAAGGTCACTGATCCGGTCGGCGAGACGGCTCAGCAGCGCGGGCCGGTCGGGGTCATTCTCGGCTTGTCCGTCATGAATTTCGGGGTGGCGTGGAGCCAGGTACGGCGCCGCGGACAGCCGGACACGGGCCTTTTCTAACGCGCGGGTGCCGCTGGCCGCCTCGGGCCCGCCGGGCCGGGACCGGGCAGAGCTTCCTTGTGCTGTCCTCAGGGCGTAACATTCAGCGCAAGTCACGGGAGCCGCGTATCGCGCAATGGCGCGAAGGCGTGCTGCATGGGTCGTAAGAACATGGCCTGGGGGGCTCAATGATTTCGAGCGGCGTCCGAGAGCGCATCGAACAGGCTCGGCGGTCTCACGTGCTGAGGCTCGATCCAAATGACTATTCTTCGTCAACCGCTAGTAACATCGGGCGGCTCGCGGAGCTTCCGGATGAAGTCAGGGAGCTGACGGACCTCAAGGAGCTGATCCTGCGGGACCAGTCGTTCCGGGCCTTGCCAGACTGGATCGCCGAGTTGACGAGCCTTGAAACACTGGATCTGAGCAACAACGGCCTGGAGACCGTGCCAGAGGTGGTAACAAGACTTCGCTCGCTGCGGAATCTAGGCCTGTCATCCAACCAGCTCACCGGTCTGCCCGCGGACATCGGCAACCTGACCGGCCTCACTGCCCTGGTGCTCCCGGGCAACCGGGTCCGGCAGCTGCCCTTGTCTATCGGTGCATTAGACCGGCTTCAAGTTCTTGATCTTGGCGGGAATTTCCTCAGCGATCTGCCCGAGCCCATTCATCTGCTCACGAGGCTCACCCACCTGATCCTGTGGGGCAATCATTTCAGCGAGATACCCGCGGAGCTGAGTGCATTTCGTGACCTGGTGCTACTTGACTTCAGCTGCAGTGGCGTCAACGACGTCCGCGGATCCTGGCCGCAGGACCATCCGCCGAGGCTTGCGGATCCGACCGCCCCGCTGTCACGGCAGGTTGGCGCGACATTCACTCGTAAGGAACGTTTCAAGAGTATTCCTGACTGGCTGCCCGCTGCCTTGCCGAAGCTCCAGGCTATTTACCTCAGTCAACACGATATAACTGACCTTCCCAGGTCGTTCGGCGCCCTGACGGAACTCAAGTCGCTATTCCTTTCGGACAACAAGCTCGCGACCGTCCCTGGTCCGGTATTTGAGTTGACGGCGCTCAGGCAGCTCGACCTTCATCAAAATTCTATCCGCGACTTTCCGGCCAATCTCGCGCAGCTGCGGGAGCTGGACTATCTGGACCTCGCGGGAAATCCCCTGCCTATTCCCCCGGAAGTCCTCGAGCGGCCGAAGGAGCCAAAGGCGATCATCGAGTATGCCGGAAGGGTCCGGACGGCAACTCGGCCGCTGAACGAAGCAAAGCTGATCATCGTAGGCGAGGGCTCGGTAGGAAAGACGTCACTGGTCAAGCGGATCACGCGTAATTCGTTTGACGAGAATGAGAATATGACCGAGGGAATCGCCGTCACGCGCTGGGAGAACTTGCCTGGCGAGCACAATATAACGCTGAACATCTGGGATTTCGGCGGGCAGGAGATCATGCACGCCACGCACCAGTTCTTCATGACCAAGCGCAGCATCTATGTGCTGGTGGTCGACGCCAGGCAAAATGAGGAGCAGAACCGTATCGAATACTGGCTCAAGCTCATCCAGAGCTTTTCGGATCACTCTCCCGTGATTATTGTCGGCAACAAGTGTGACCAGGCAAGGCTTGACATCGACCGCAGAGGGCTCAGGAAGAAGTACGAGGACATCATCGGTATCGTCTCCGCATCGTGCCAGACCGGTGAGGGCGTGGACGGCGTCAAAAAGGTCCTGACGCGCGCCGTTACCAAGCTGCCGAACGTGAGGGACCTCGTGCCCGTGGCCTTCTTCGATGTCAAGCAGCATCTGGAGGAGCTGAAGATCAACTACGTGTCGTTCAGCGATTATGAAGAACTCTGCGTAGACAGCGGGATCACGACCAGGGCTTCACAGGATCTTCTGATCGACCTGCTGCATGACCTAGGAACCGTATTGTGCTTCAGGCATGACCCGCGGCTGGCGGACACAAATATATTGAACCCCTCGTGGGTGACGGGCGGCGTATACCGCCTGATCAACTCGGGTCTCGCCGCCCAGCGGAAAGGCGTACTGGACTGGCCGGTCATCAACGACATCCTGGAGTGCGACGACTATCCGATGGAGCGGCGATCCTTCATAGTCGAGATGATGAAGAAATTCGAACTCTGCTATGAATCGGTCGACGGGGACTTCCTGGTTCCTGATCTCATGCCCAAGGAGGAACCTGATACCGGATCCTGGACTGGTGCGCTGCATTTCGAGATCAAGTACGACATATTGCCGTCGAGCATAGTGTCACGCCTGATCGTCCGCATGAAGGCGCTCATCAGCAAAGGCACGGTCTGGCGGACCGGCGTGGTACTCAGGATGGACCGAAACCGGGCCCTGGTGAACGGGGATCAAGAAGACGCGGTGATCAGCGTCGACGTCTCCGGGCCGACGAATGGCCGCCGGGGGCTGCTCACGGCCATCAGGACCGAGTTGCGTGCTATCGAGCGCACTATCCCTGGCCTGACCGTTGAAGAGCGGGTCCCCGTTCCCGGCCATAGCGGTATCTCGGTGCCTTATGACCACCTGCTGATGCTGGATGCGGCCGGGCATACGACGGTGATCCCGCAGGGGCTCACCGAGGAGTTCAACGTCAAGGAACTGCTTGACGGCGTCGAGACGCCCGAGGCTCGCGACGCCAGCCGGACGGTAGCGTCACGAGATATCGCAAAGCCGCCGGCCAGCGCCCGTGATCGCGACCCCGACGACTCCCGTCCATGGACGGTCGGGCAATCTATCGGGCTCGGATCGTTCCTGTTGCTCGGCGTCATAGTTGTCCTGGCCGCCTGCATCGCCACCTACAAGTTCGTCAACGCCGGCGTGGCCGCGGCCGCGGGAGCGCTGGCCCTGGCCGTCATAGTGGTCGTCGGCCTGTTCATTTTGCGGGCCTCGGGAAGAATCAGTGAAAAGGGCCTGATCAAGGGAACGAAGCAGGCGCTGGCTCTCTTGGGCAATAGCAAAGACTGACCTGCCTGCCGCGGTCCGGGACCGGGACCGCCTCCTGGCACCGCAGCGACATCGCGCTCCGCAACCGCCGTGGCGGCCGGCCGCCGTGCGGCGGGCTCGGGCGTCGGCTACCATGACTTCCGTCATGCGGCGCTACGTACTCATCCTTAGCAGCCGTAGCGGGACCTGATCAGGGCAGGCCAGCACCCGCTACGGGATGAGGCGCTGGCCGTGAGCCGTTTCGCGGACCTGATCGCAGCCCGCTGACCTTCCGGTCGCCGACCGGCGTCCCGGCGCAGGTCCTTCGGCTCCGCCCCCCAGCGGGGATGCCTGAGCAGCCGTCTCACGTCTGAGTCAGGAGAGTGCCGTGACCGACAGTTATCCCGCGGGTCATCCCGCCGACAGCCCCGACGATCTGCGGCGGGCCCTGGCCGCGGTCCAGGTCGCGCTGGACCGCCGCGACAACGGCGGCGACGCCCCGGTCCCGCGCGACTAGAGCAGCCCCGGTGCTGCCAGCGCTACCTGCCCCGCGCCTCGGCGCGGGCCACCATGATCGCCTTTGCGGGGAGGATTCTCAGTCGTATGCGCTGAGAATCCTCCCCGCTCATCGGTCGCCCCCTAGCGACTGTCGCTGGGGCCGGGCGTTCGCCCGCTACCCGGCCGGGCCGGCCAGCGCAGCCAGTTCCTGCGCGGCGGCCACCACCACCGGGCCCAGGCGGCGGCCCAGCGAGCTGCCCAGCCTGCTGGCCGGGC
>JASHUI010000098.1:0-2936 GCA_030040095.1 Streptosporangiaceae bacterium
CGCCCGGCCGACGTGCTCACCCTGGACATCCTGTCCGCGCGGGGCCGGACGATCCGGCCCAAGACGCTGAACCAGAAGCGCTACGTCGACGCGATCGACAAGCACACCGTGGTGTTCTCGATCGGCCCGGCCGGCACCGGCAAGACGTACCTGGCCATGGCCAAGGCGGTGAAGGCGCTGCAGGCCAAGGAGTTCAACCGGATCATCCTCACCCGGCCGGCGGTGGAGGCCGGGGAGCGGCTCGGCTTCCTGCCCGGCACCCTCTACGAGAAGATCGACCCCTACCTGCGGCCGCTCTACGACGCGCTGCACGACATGATCGACCCGGACTCGATCCCGAAGCTCACCGCGGCCGGGACGATCGAAATCGCGCCGCTGGCGTACATGCGCGGCCGGACCCTGAACGACTCGTTCATCATCCTCGACGAGGCGCAGAACACCTCGCCCGAGCAGATGAAGATGTTCCTGACCAGGCTCGGCTTTGGTTCCAAGATCGTGGTGACCGGCGACGTGACCCAGGTGGACCTGCCCTCGGGCCAGGTCAGCGGCCTGCGCCTGGTCCAGGACATACTCGACGGCATCGACGACGTGTACTTTTCCCGCCTGACCAGCCATGACGTGGTCAGGCACAAGCTGGTGGCCGACATTGTCGACGCCTACGAGCGCTACGACGCCCGCCGGGCTGCCTCGGGAGACACCGATCGGATATCGGGCAGCCGGTCTCGCCGCACGGGCAACCGCGCTCGCTGAGGACCCGGAACGGAGACGGCGTGAGCATCGAGATCGCCAACGAGTCCGGCGTGGCGGTCGACGAAGCCGGCCTGGCCAGCCTGGCCCGGCACGTACTGGACGGGATGCGGGTGCACCCGCTGGCCGAGCTGTCGGTGTTGCTCGTGGACGAGGAGGCCATGTCCGACCTGCACCAGCGCTGGCTGGACGAGCCGGGCCCGACCGACGTGCTGGCCTTCCCCATGGACGAATTGCGCCCGCCGCCGCCCGGCGGCCAGGGGGAGCACGCCGGGGACGAGGACGCCCATGCCCTGCTGGGAGACGTGGTGCTGTGCCCGCAGGTCGCGATCGAGCAGGCCCGCAAGGCGGATCACAGCATGCAGGACGAACTCGACCTGCTGTGCGCGCACGGCATCTTGCACCTGCTCGGGTACGACCACGCCGACCCGGAGGAGCACGCGACGATGTTCGGCCTGCAGGACCGGCTGCTCGCAGAATGGCGTTCCGAACGCGACGCCGATCCTGGCCCGCCGGAGGGCCGGGCTGAGCCGCAGGGTCAGGCCGGGCGGGAGAGTAAGGGGGAGTAAGCCATGGGCTGGCTGCTGCTGGCGGCGATAGCACTGACGCTGCTGGCCGGCTGGTCCGCGAGCGCGGAGGCGGCCCTGATCCGGATCTCCAGGGCCGGGGCCAAGGAGCTGGGCCGCGGCGTCGGCCAGGGCTCGACACCGCTCCAGGTCGTGCTGGCCGATGTGACGCGCTATCTGTCCGTGCTGCTGCTGACCAGGATCGCGGCGGAACTTTCCGCCACCGTCCTGGTCACCGTGGTGCTGCTGCACTGGCTCGGCCCCGGCTGGCGCGCGTTCCTGATCACGGCGGTGGTCATGACCGTGGTGATCTACGTCGTGACCGGCCTGGTGCCGCGCTCCCTCCGGCACCGCAACGCGGTGCGCGTGGCCAGCGCCGCCGCCTCCGTCCTCGCGCCGGTCGTGCGGCTGCTCGGCCCGTTGCCCCGGCTGCTGGTCCTGCCCGGCGTCGCGAGCCGGGCGGGCGTGCCGCCGGGATCTGAGGAGGACCTGCGGGGCCTGGTGGACCTGCTCGAGCAGCGCCGGGTGATCCAGCCGGACGAGCGGGCGATGATCCACTCAGTGTTCGAGCTCGGCGACACGATCGTGCGCGAGGTCATGGTGCCGCGCACCGAGATGGTGTTCGTGGAGCGCGGCAAGACCCTGCGCCAGGCGCTCTCGCTGGCGCTGCGCAGCGGGTTCTCCCGGGTTCCGGTCGTCGGCGAGAACGAGGACGACGTGGTCGGGATCGCCTACCTCAAGGACATCGTCACCCGCAGCTACGAGCACCGGGAGAGCGAGTCGGTCGAGAAGGTCGACTCGATCATGCGGCCCGCCACGTTCGTGCCCGAGAGCAAGCCGATCGACGTGCTGTTGCGGGAGATGCAGGCGCGCCAGATCCACCTCGCGATCGTGATCGACGAGTATGGCGGCACCGCCGGCCTGGTCACGATCGAGGACATCCTGGAGGAGATCGTCGGCGAGATCGCCGACGAGTACGACAAGGAACAGCCGCCGGTGGAATGGCTCGGCGACGGGCGGGCGCGGGTGACCGCCCGGCTTCCGGTCGAGGAACTCGGCGAGTTGTTTGGCGTCCACATCGAGGCCGAGGACGTCGAGACCGTGGGCGGGCTGCTGGCCCAGCGGCTGGGCCGGGTGCCGATCGCGGGTTCGGTGGCGACGGTGGCGGGCCTGCGGCTGACCGCGGAGAGCCTGGCGGGCCGGCGCAACCGGATCGGGACCGTGACCGTGGAGCGGACCGCCCCCGACGGCAACGGGCGGGACGGCCACGGCCCGGCAGACGGCGGGCGCGGCGGCAACGGGACCGGCAGCGGGACCGGCAACGGCCAGGCAGCGACGGGCCAGGCGGGATCCCACTAGACTCGGCCGCGTGAACGAGGCCCAGCCCGGCCCGGAAGACCTCAAGATCATCACATTGGCCCGCGCTGCTCGTGCGCGGGTTCTGGCCGCCGAGGGCGCCGCGGTGCGTGACGAGACCGGGCGGACCTATGCGGCGGCGGCGGTGGCGCTGCCCTCGCTGCGGCTGTCGGTGCTGCACCTGGCCGTGGCCATGGCGGTGTCCAGCGGTGCCGCCAGCCTCGAGGCGGCCGCCTTGGTCACTGACGGCGATAGCCCCGACCCGGC
>JASHUI010000099.1:0-7706 GCA_030040095.1 Streptosporangiaceae bacterium
GGCTGCCGTTCGTCGCCTTCGACGTGCGGGAGACCCGCGTCATGGGCGCGGGCGCCTCGGCGCTCGCCCCGCCCGCCGACGTCCGGGCCTACGCCCGGCAGGTCGTCGCCCTGCTGGACGACGCCCCGCGCCGCGCCGCGCTGGGCAGCGCCGGGCGGGAGCGGGTCCGGGCCGAACTGGCCTGGGAGCGACAGTCGGCCGCGTACATCGGCGTGATCCGTGGGCTCACCGGGCCGGCCAGGGCCGATGGCTATCGCAGTGCCTTGTCGCCGATATCGGTGCGGTAGTACATGCCGTCGAACTGGATGAGCTTGACCGCCGCGTAGGCCTTCTCCTGGGCCTGTGCCAGGCTGCCGGCGACGGCCGTCACCGAAAGGACGCGCCCGCCCGAGGTGACAAGCCGGCCGCCCGTGCGCCTGGTGCCGGCGTGGAAGACGACGATATCGGCCAGCGCCTCGGCCGCCTCGATGCCGGTGATGGGCAGGCCGGTCTCGTACCTGCCGGGATAGCCGCCGGATGCCAGGACGACCGTGAGCGCGGTCTTCGCGCTCCAGGCAATCCCGTCCGCGAGCCGCTCCCCGTGAGCGCACCCGCTCAGAATGCCCAGCAGGTCGCAGTCGAGCAGTCGCATGTACGCCTGGGTCTCCGGGTCGCCGAACCGGGCGTTGAACTCCAGTACCTTTATCTCCCCGGAGTCGACGATCGTGCCCGGATACAGGGTGCCCGTGAACGGGCAGGACAAAGACGCCAGCTCGGCCAGCACCGGCTCGACGATCTGGGTCCTGGTCCTGGCGAGCAGGCCGGGATCCAGCCACGGGGCCGGGGCGTAGGCCCCCATGCCGCCGGTGTTCGGGCCCACGTCGCCGGTACCGATCCGCTTGTGGTCCTGGGCGGGCGGGAAGAGGACGGCGTCCCGGCCGTCGCAGAAGGCGTGGACGGAAACCTCCTGGCCGCCGAGGTACTCCTCGACGACAACCGACCTCCCGGACTCGCCGAAGATCTTTTCGGCCATGATCTGCTGCAGCGCGCGGTCCGCCTCGGCCGGGCCGGCGGCCACGTAGGTGCCCCGGCTGAACGCCGGGCCGTCGGCCTTGATCACGAGCGGGAAGGGCTGGGACAGGGCGTACGTCCTGGCCCGGCCGAGATCGGTGAAGGCCTGGTAGCGCGCGGTCGGGATGTGCCGGGCGGCCATGAGCTTCTTGCCGAACACCTTCGAGGTTTCGATGCGCGCCGCGGCGCGGGTGGGCCCGTAGATGGCCAGGCCCGCGTCCCTGAAGGCATCGACGACGCCGAGCGCCAGCGCGTCGTCCGGCCCGGCCACGGTCAGGGCGATGTCCTGCGATCTGGCGAACTCGACGAGGCCCGCGATGTCGGTGGTGGCCACCGGCACGTTCTCGGCGATGCCCTGGGTGCCGCCGTTGCCGGGCGCCACGTAGAGCCGGTCAAGGGCCGGCGACTGAGCCAGCTTCCAGGCCAGCGCGTGCTCGCGGGCGCCGCCGCCGATGATCAGGACCTTCATGGTGATCGCCGGGACAGCGCCTCGATGTGCGCGAGGAGATCCCCGGCCCGCAGGCCGAGCGTGTGCCTGGTGGACCTGATGACGGCCGAGGCCGGGCACGCGACGCCGTCGCCGGTCATGACCTCGTGAATCCTGAGCACGCCGTCGCCGGTGAGGACGTCCACGTGGCCATCCGGGCTCGCCCGGCCGACGACGCGGCCCGGAACCCGCCCGGCATAGGGCGGGGCATCCTGGACCGGCACGGCCTTCGTGATCGAGATCCGGCACGTGCCCAGGTAGCTATAGGCCGGCGGGTACGGTATCGACAGCGACGGGTGGAACGCACGGACCTGCCGGTAGATGCGGTCGGTCGGACCGGACCAGTCGATCTCGCTGTCCTCGGGCAAACGCCCGCACGCGTAGGTGGCCGCCGCCTCGTCCTGCGGGACGCCGGCGTAGCCGTCAAGATGGCGCGCCACGGTTTCCCCGAGAACGCGGCGCTGGATCTCGTTGAGCTCGCCGTAGATGTCTTCCGCCGTCTGGTGCGGGCCGGGCGTCACTTTCTCCTGGTAAAGGATGTTGCCCGCGTCCAGCTCCTTGGTGATCGCATGAACCGTGATGCCCAGTTCGGGCTCGCCGTTGATGATGCCCCACTGCACCGCGGCCAGGCCCCGGTAGCGCGGCAGCGGCGAGTAGTGCACGTTGACGAACACGCAGCGATCCAGAACGCGAGCGCCCAGGATCCGGTCGTAGGACGAGATCACCGCGGCGTCGGGACGGTATCGCGCCAGAGCGCGCTCGAGTCCGGTCACGCTCGTGTCGGCGAGCACCGGCACGCCGAGCTCGTCAGCGCGGCGTTGCACCTCGTCCTGCTCGCCCGCGCGCTGGCGAGCGTTCCTGACCACGCCGACGACCGTGAACCTCTCGGCCAGCGACTCCAGCGCCGTCCGGGCGGAGGGTCCCTTGCCGACCAGCAGGACCCTGCGGGCGGCGGCGGCCGTCACGAGGCACCGCCCCGGAACACGGCGGGCAGGGTCCGGGCGAGTATCCGCAGGTCGAGGCCGAGGCAGCGGCGCCGGACATACTCGGCGTCGAGCTCGAGCCACTCCTCCACCGACAGCCTGCTCCGTCCGCTCACCTGCCAGAGGCCGGTCATGCCGGGCCTGACGTCGAACCGCCGGCGGTACTGCGGATAGACGGACGGCCACATGTCGGCTTCCCAGGGCAGAGCGGGGCGCGGGCCCACCAGTGACATTTCTCCCCTGAGCACGTTGAACAGCTGCGGGAGCTCGTCCAGACTGGTCCGGCGCAGCCACTTCCCGATCCGGGTGATCCGCGGATCGGCCTCCAGCTTGAGCAGTCCGCGCGCCCCGTGAGCAGCCCGTTCCCGGCGCAGCAGCCCGGCAACATAGTCCCGGTGGATCTGGTCGTCCTGGCGGGCGTACATCGTGCGCAGCTTCAGCACGCGGAACCGGCGCATGCCGCGGCCGACCCGCTCCTGGCGGAAGATGCCGGGACCGGCCGAGGTCGACCTCACCAGCAGCCACAGCGCGGCCATCAGCGGGGCCAGGGCCAGCATCGCGGCGAGCGAGACCGCGATGTCGAGGGCGCGGATGGCCGTCTCACGGCCGAGCCTGGGCACGGGACCTGGCCGGGGATGCCGCGGCGCCCGCGTCTTCAGGGTCACCAGACCCCCGTCTTCTGGCGCCCTCTTCCGGGTGCCCGGGACGGCTTGGCCCGGGCCGCATCGCGCAGGGCATCGCAAACCCGGGCCACCTGGTCGTCGCTCATGTGCGGGAACATCGGCAGGGAGAGGATCTCTGCGGCGCTCTCCTCGGCGACGGCCAGCGGCTGCCGGGCGTACTGCCGGTAGGGGCCCTGCTGGTGGCACGGGATCGGGTAGTGGACCTGGGTCTCGATCCCGGCCGCGGCGAGCGCGGCGCGCACCGCCGCGCGGTCGGGCACCCGGGCGACGGCGAGGTGGTAGGCGCCCTTCGACCCCGGCTCCTCCGCCACCATCCGGGCCGGGCCGTCGCCGAGGGCGTCGCGGTACCGGGCGGCGATCGAGCGGCGGGCCGCGGTCCAGTCGTCGAGCCTGGGCAGCTTGGCGGCCAGCACCACGGCTTGCAGGGCGTCCAGGCGGCTGTTGCTGCCGACCAGCTCGTGATCGTAGCGGGAGTGCACGCTGCGGCCGTGCTCGCGCAGGCTCCTGAGCCGGCCCGCCAGGTCGCCGTCGGCGGTGACCACGGCGCCGGCGTCGCCGAACGCGCCGAGATTCTTGGCCGGGTAGAAGCTGAAGCAGCCGGCCCGCCCGATGGACCCGGCCGGCCGGCCGCACCAGGCCGCGCCGTGAGCCTGTGCCGCGTCCTCGATCAGCACGATGCCCGCCCGGCGCGCGACGTCGCCGAGCCCGTCCATGTCGGGCATCTGACCGTACAAATGGACCACGATCACGGCCGAGGTCCGGGGCGTGATGGCCGCCGCGAGCTGTCCGGGCGTGAGCAGCAGGGTATCGGGGCTCACGTCCGCGAACACCGGGCTGGCGCCGGCCAGCACGACGGCCTCCGCGGAGGCAATGAACGTGTTGGCGGGCACGATGACCTCGTCGCCGCCGCCGATCCGCAGCGCCCTGAGAACCAGCAGCAGGGCATCGGTCCCGTTGCCCACGCCCACCGCCTCCGGCACGCCGCAGTACGACGCCCAGGCCCGCTCGAAGGCCTCGACCGCTTCGCCCCCGATGAACCTGCCCGAGCCGAGCAGGGGACCCCACGCCTTCTCGACGTTCGCGCGGACGTCTCGCGCCATCGCGGCCACGTCGGTGAACGGAACCGGCGGGCTCATCGTGCCTGGACCAGGTGCGCGCGGGTGAGGGCCACCGCTTCGAGTGCCGAGTGCACGCCGAGCTTGGCCATGAGGTTCTGTACGTGGGTCCGGACGGTGTGCGGCGACACGTGCAGGTGCCTGGCCACGTCGCACCGGTCGGCGCCCTCGGCCAGGCAGGCCAGGACCTCGCGCTCGCGGGGAGTGAGCGTGGCGAGCAACGCGGAGCACTCGTTCTGTTCCGCGGCCGACCCGCGCAGCAGCAGTCGCAGGACCTCGCCGGTCTGCCCAGGGGGCAGCCAGGTCTCGCCCCGGGCCACGCCGCGGATCACCTGCAGCAGGAAGTCCAGGGACTCGTCCTTGCGGACCCACCCGGCGGCGCCGGCCCCGATCGCGCGGACGATGCGCCTGGGCTCAGAGAAGCTGCTGAGAAAGACCGTGTAGGGCGCCCGCCCGAGCCGGGACAGTTCCTCGCACAGCCCGAACGCGGCATCGTCGGGAAGGTCCCCGTCGATCAGCACCACGTTGGCCGCGCTCCCCGCGAACCCCCGCCACGACGCGGGCCGCCGGTGCAACGCGGCAACGACTTCCACGTCCGGCTCCGCTTCCAGCCGGGTCGACAGGGCGTCGGCGAACGTGCGTTCCTTGACGACAATGAGCAGCTTGACCTCCATGCCTGGAGCCTGCTCGCCGCGCCGGACCACGCAAACCCCCGCTTGCACTGGCGCCGATACGCTGAATGGAGAGGTCATGGCCCGTGCCGCCGGCCCGGCGGGGAATTCGCGGAGTCCGCGGCGGTCAGATTCATCCGGGTGGCGACGGCCGCGGCCTCGAGCCGGCTGTGCGCGCCGAGCTTGGCCAGGACGTTCTTGACGTAGGTCCGCAGGGTGCTGATCGAGATGTTCATCTCCCGAGCCATCTGCCGGGTGTCCTGGCCGGCGACGATCCGGCGCACCAGTTCGGCCTCCCGGGGAGTGAGCACGACGGACGTCCTGCGGCGCGGTGCTTCCCGCGGCGGCGGCGCGTCGAACACCGGCTGGCCGCCGACGATCGCGCGCAGCGCCTCGGCGATCTGACGGACGCTCCGGTCCTTGCCCAGGTGCCCGGAGACGCCCAGCCGCCGCAGCTGCGACCATGCCCTGGGGTCCTTGACGTCCGAGACCACCAGCACCGCCGTATCCGGGCAGCAGCAGCGCAGCTCGTGCACGGCCTTCAGGCCGTTCTGCGGCTCGGGAAGATGAAGGTCAAGGACGCAAGCGTCGGGTCGCTGCCTGGCCACCGCCGCGATGACGTCGTCCGCGCTCGTGGTTGTCGCGAGCACCTCACATCCGAAGGTCTCGAGCGCCGCGGCCAGCGCTTCGGACAAAATCCGGTTGCTGTCGCAGACGACAAGACGCATCGGGCCGGCCTTTCTCTTGCGCACGGGCCGTATGCGACGGCATCGGCGAGCACATCCCTGCCGTATCCCTGTCCGCCTTAAGGGAATCCTCGAATTAGCCCATCACTTTGCCACGAAGAAGTTCAGCTGACCTTTCTCACGCGACCGTGGTGGCCTCCCGGCCGGCGTCCTGAATTTTTGAACGCGCCGGCCCCCGCCGGGACGAGATCGACCGGGCAGCCTGTTCCGCGCGGCGCAGGGTCGCGAGCACGTTGCCGCTGGCCAGTTTGCCGCAGTCCGCCTCGCTCCAGCCCCGGCCGAGCAACTCGGCGATCAGCGCCGGATAGCAGGACACGTCCTCGAGGCCCTCGGGCAGCCAGTCCACGCCGTCGTAGTCGCTGCCGATGCCGACGTGGTCGACCCCGGCCACCTCCCGCACATGCTCGACGTGGTCGGCCACCTCGGCCAGGGTGACCGCCGGCCTCGGGTGCGCGGCGATCCACGCCTCCCGCTCCTCGCGCATCTGCCCCCGGCCGGGCACGTTGTTCAGGCTGAGCCCGCGGCTCTCCATGTCCTCGGCGAACTGACGCTCCCAGTCGCGGCAGGCCTGGGAGATGAACGCGGGCACGAAGTTCACCATGCACGTGCCGCCGTTGTCCGCCAGCCTGGCCAGGACGTCGTCCGGCACGTTCCTGGGGTGGTCGCAGAGGGCCAGCGCCGAGGAGTGGGAGAAGATGACCGGCGCCTCGGCCACGTCCAGCGCGTCGCGCATCGTGCCCGGCGAGACGTGCGACAGGTCGACCAGCATGCCGAGCCGCTGCATCTCGCGCACCACCTCGCGGCCGAACTCGCTCAGCCCGCCGATGGCCGGCTCGTCGGTCGCCGAGTCGGCCCAGGGCAGGTTGCGGTTGTGGGTCAGGGTCATGTACCGGACGCCGAGCGCGTAGAGCGCCCGCAGCGTGCCCAGCGAGCAGCCGATGGAGTGGCCGCCCTCGGCGCCGATCAGCGAGGCCACCCGGCCCTGGCCACTGATCCGCTCCACGTCGTCGGCGGTCAGCGCGAGCTCGAGGGCGTCCGGGTAGCGCCGGATCAGCTCGTGCACCAGGTCGATCTGCTCCAGGGTGGTGGTGACCGCGGTCTCGCCCGCCAGGTCGGCCGAGACGAACACCGACCAGAACTGGGCGCCGACGCCGCCGCGGGACAGCCGGGGCAGGTCGGTCTGGACCGCCGGGACCGGCCCGGCCAGGTCGGTCGTGTCGACGTCGACCTCGTCGGCCACCCGCAGCGTCCAGGGCAGGTCGTTGTGCCCGTCGAGGATCGGATGGCGGCTGAGCAGGTCGCGTGCGGCGGTGATGTCCGGGGCATTCAGGGAGCTACTGGTCATTGGGTAAGCCTACGGAAGCCTGCGGGTGTTCCGGCGCTCCGGTCGTGATCGTTTGCTCAGGTTCGGGTCTCCACCGCCGCGTGGCGCAGAGCCAGATCAGCGCGACGGTCAGGCCGGTCAGGGCGAGCGGCGCGACGCCCCGGCTGATGACGTCGGCCGCGACGGCCAGCCAGTGCGGCCGCAGGCCGGTGTAGTAGGTCACGCCGGGCAGTTCGGCCGCGCTGGCCACCACCAGCCGGCCCAGCGCGATCCAGTCCAGCCGGGTGGCCGGCATCACGGCCAGCAGCGGGAAGATCATGGCATCGAACCAGGGGCGCTGCTGCGGCGAGGTGACCAGCCAGGCGAGCGCCAGCGCGAGCGCCACCCGGACGGCCGGGCGGCCGGGCGGCCCTTCGGGCATCCGCCACAGCAGCAGCGCCGCGAGCAGCGCCGCCGCCACGGCCGCTATCACGTCGGTCCGGTGGCTCGGGGCGACCCAGCCCAGCAACCGGTACAGCAGCTGCCAGGGCTCGTACAGGTCGACCGGGCCGGCCGCGCCCTTGGTCGCCAGGGCCGTCACCGCGGGCCTCCCGGCCGCCAGGTAGCTGGGCACCAGGACGGCCGCCGCACCCAGGGCGGCCCCGGCC
>JASHUI010000100.1:0-11556 GCA_030040095.1 Streptosporangiaceae bacterium
GGCCCGAGCACATCAACGGCGAGCCGCATGTCGTGTCCTACCGCTACGAAGGCGGTATCGCCGACTTCGTCCGCTACCTGAACGCGTCCAAGGACAAGGAGCCGGTGCACGCATCGGTGATCGAGTTCGGGGAGGACGCCGACGGGATCTCGGCCGAGATCGCGATGCAGTGGACGCAGTCCTACAACGAGTCGGTCCACACGTTCGCCAACACGATCAACACCGCCGAGGGCGGCACCCACGAGGAGGGTTTCCGGGCCGCGCTCACCTCGATCGTGAACCGGTACGCCCGGGAGCAGAACCACCTGCGGGAGAAGGACGAGAACCTTACCGGCGACGACGTGCGTGAGGGCCTTACCGCGATCATCCACGTCAAGCTGGCCGAGCCGCAGTTCGAGGGGCAGACCAAGACCAAGCTCGGCAACACCGAGGCCAAGTCGTTCGTCCAGCGGATCTGCAACGACCACCTGCGTGACTGGTTCGACCGCAACCCGGGCGAGGCCAAGGCCATCGTGATCAAGGCCACCCAGGCCGCCCGGGCCAGGATCGCCGCCCGCCAGGCCAGGGATCTGACCCGCAAGAACCTGATGGGCGGCTCGGGGCTGCCGGGGAAGCTGGCCGACTGCCAGTCCGGCGACCCGGAGATCTGCGAGATCTACGTGGTCGAGGGCGACTCGGCCGGCGGCTCGGCCAAGGGCGGCCGGGACCCGCTGTTCCAGGCGATCCTGCCGATCCGCGGGAAGATCCTCAACGTGGAGAAGGCCCGGATCGACCGGGTGCTCAAGAACACCGAGGTCCAGGCGATGATCACCGCGCTGGGCACCGGGATCCACGACGAGTTCGACATCTCCAAGCTGCGCTACAACAAGATCATCCTGATGGCGGACGCCGACGTGGACGGGCAGCACATCACGACGCTGCTGCTCACCCTGCTGTTCCGGTTCATGAAGCCGCTGATCGAGGCCGGGCACGTATACCTGGCGCAGCCGCCGCTGTACAAGATCAAGTGGGAGGGCCGCGGCGTGGCCCCCGGCTACGCCTATTCCGACAAGGAGCGGGACGCGGTGATCGAGGCGGGCATCGCCGAGGGCCGCAAGGACCCCCGGCCGCGCGACGCGGTGCAGCGGTTCAAGGGCCTGGGCGAGATGAACGCCCGGGAGCTGTGGGAGACCACCATGGACCCGGCGCGCCGGGTGCTGCGGCAGATCACCCTGGACGACGCCGCACAGGCCGATGAGCTGTTCACCGTGCTGATGGGCGAAGACGTCGAGGCACGCCGCTCGTTCATTCAGCGCAACGCCAAGGACGTCAGGTTCCTCGACATCTGAGGCCGCCAGAGCCGGATTCGGTGATCACGGAGGATCCGGCCGCTCTGGCATGCCGGGTACTCCGTGATCACGGAAGCGAGATGTGACAGTGACCGACGTGAACGCTCCAGCGCCGCCCGGAGGATCCGACCGGACCGAGCCGGTCGACATCCAGATCGAGATGCAGCGCAGCTACATCGACTACGCGATGTCGGTGATCGTCGGCCGCGCCCTGCCCGACGT
Organism: Streptosporangiaceae bacterium; assembly: GCA_030040095.1. GTDB lineage: Bacteria > Actinomycetota > Actinomycetes > Streptosporangiales > Streptosporangiaceae > JASHPR01. Next base: position 1,551 of record JASHUI010000100.1, read on the forward strand.
GCGGGATGGCCTCAAGCCGGTGCACACGCGCATCCTCTACGCGATGTACGACGGCGCGTACCGGCCCGACCGCGGATTCTCCAAGTGCGCCCGGGTGGTCGGCGACGTGATGGGCACCTACCACCCGCACGGCGACAGCGCGATCTACGACGCGCTGGTCCGGCTGGCGCAACCGTGGGCGATGCGGATGCCGCTGGTGGACCGGCAGGGCAACTTCGGCTCACCGGGCAACGACCCGGCCGCCGCGATGCGGTACACGGAGTGCCGGCTGGCCCCGCTGGCCATGGAGATGCTGCGGGACATCGACAAGGAGACCGTCGACTTCCGGCCCAACTACGACGGCCGGTCGGCCGAGCCCGTCGTGCTGCCCAGCCGGTTCCCCAACCTCCTGGTCAACGGCTCGGAGGGGATCGCGGTCGGCATGGCGACCAAGATTCCGCCGCACAACCTGCGCGAGGTGGCGGCCGGGGCCCAGTGGTACCTGGACCACTTCGACGCCTCCGACGAGGAGTTGCTCGAGGCGCTGATCGAGCGGATCAAGGGCCCGGACTTCCCCGGCGGGCCCGACGGCAGCACGGGCGCCCTGATCGTCGGCCGCCGCGGCATCCAGGAGGCCTACCGGACCGGCCGCGGCTCGATCACGATGCGCGCCGTCGTCGAGGTGGAGGAGGACCGCAAGGGCCGGTCCTGCCTGATCGTCACCGAGCTGCCATACCAGGTCAACCCGGACAACCTCGCCTCGAAGATCGCCGAGCTGGCCCGGGACGGCCGGGTCACCGGCATCGCCGACGTGCGGGACGAGACGAGCGACCGCGCCGGCCAGCGCCTGGTGATCGTGCTGAAGCGTGACGCCGTGGCCAAGGTCGTGCTGAACAACCTGTACAAGCACACCCAGCTCCAGGAGACGTTCGGCGCCAACATGCTGGCCCTGGTCGACGGGGTGCCGCGGACACTGCGCCTGGACCAGCTGATCCGGCACTGGGTCGCCCATCAGATCGAGGTCATCGTCCGGCGCACCCGCTACCTGCTGCGCAAGGCCGAGGAGCGGGCCCACATCCTGCGCGCGCTGCTCAAGGCCATCGACCGTATCGACGAGGTGATCGCCCTGATCAGGGCCAGCGCCTCGGCGGCGGACGCGCAGCAGGGCCTGATGGGACTGCTGGAGATCGACGAGATCCAGGCCAGGGCCATCCTTGACATGCAGCTGCGCAAGCTCGCCGCCCTGGAGCGCCAGCAGCTGATCGACGAGTATGACGAGCTGATGGCGCAGATCGCCGACTACGAGGCGATCCTGGCCTCGCCGGAGCGGCAGCGCCAGATCATCGGCACCGAACTCGCCGAGATCGTCGAGAGGTTCGGCGACGAGCGGCGGACCCAGATCATCGCCTACGACGGTGACGTCTCCCTGGCCGACCTGATCGCCGAGGAGGACGTGGTCGTCACCATCACCCGCGGCGGCTACGCCAAGCGCACCAGGACCGACCTCTACCGTGCCCAGCGGCGGGGAGGCAAGGGCGTGCGCGGCGCCCAACTGCGGGCCGACGACATCGTCGAGCACTTCTTCGTGACGAGTACCCACAACTGGATCCTGTTCTTCACCAACAAGGGCCGGGTCTACCGGGCCAGGGCCTACGAGCTCCCCGAGGCGGCGCGCGACGCCCGCGGCCAGCATGTGGCCAACCTGCTCGCGTTCCAGCCCGACGAGCGGATCGCCGAGGTGCTGGCGCTGCCGGACTACTCGGTCGCCCCGTACCTGGTGCTCGCGACCTCCGGCGGGCTGGTCAAGAAGTCGCACCTGACCGACTTCGACTCGCCGCGGTCCGGCGGCATCATCGCGATCAACCTGCGGGAGGACGACGAGGTCATCGCGGCCAGGCTGGTATCGGCCGAAGAGGACCTGCTCCTGGTCAGCAAGGACGCTCAGGCGATCAGGTTCCGGGCCAGCGACGAGACGCTGCGCCCGATGGGCCGGGCGACGTCGGGTGTGATCGGCATGCGGTTCGGTGAGGGCGACCGGCTGCTCGGCATGCACGTCCTGCGCGACGGTGCCGACGTGCTCGTCGCGACCACCGGCGGCTACGCCAAGCGCACCCCGGCTGACCAGTACCCGGTGCAGGGCCGGGGCGGCCGGGGTGTGGTGACCGCCCGGATCGTCGAGGCCCGCGGCGAGCTGGTGGGCGCGCTGATGGTCCGGCCCGAGGACGAGGTCTTCGCGATCACCTCGGCCGGCGGCGTGATCAGGACCGCGGCGGCCGAGATCAAGCAGTCCGGCAGGCAAACCATGGGAGTCCGGCTGGTCAACCTGGCTCCGGGGCAAAGCCTGGTGGCGATCGCCCGCAACGAGGAGTCCCTCGACGGGGGCAACGGCGTCGTGCCGGCCGGCGACGGCCCGGGCAACGGCGAGCCGGAGAGTGACAAGGGGTAACCGGCCGTGACCGAAGGGTACGACCAAAGCGAGCCAGATCCGGATCCTCCCGAACCAGTCGGCGGGCCGGCGCAACGTCGCAGGCCCAAGCGGCGTCATATAGGTGTTGCGTCCGGTGGCGGTCGTGGCCAACGGAACCCAGACCGGCCATATGGGGATAACCTCGTTGGAGGCAACATTCTGGAGGAGGACGGGGTGGACCACCGCGTGGAGCCCTCGATGTGGCTCACCGACGGATCGGCCGAGGGCGCTCCCGCAGACCCCGAGTCAGCGCCCGGGGCCTCGCAGCCGACAGCGGATGCTCCGGCTGACGAGGCCGACCCGGAGCCCGACCTGCCCCCGACGCCGGGCAGTTCGTTTGCGGTCAGCGGGCACGAGCCCGACTACGGTGATCTGGACCCGCCGTTCAGCGGGCAGCAGGAGGCCGCGTACGCCACGGGCGGCCCAGACGTGTCGTACCGGCCCGCCGACCAGGCCTCGTACGCCCCGTCGGCGTCCGAGACGATAACCGGGACGATGCCCAACGGGGACGGTCCCGCCGCGCCGCCGCGCGAGCCGCCGGTCCCGCCGCTGCCGGCCCAGGTACCGCCCGCTCCCGGCCTCAGCATGGCGGCCAGGGTCACCGCGCCGTTCGCGGCCCTGACCATGCCCAAGATCAAGCCGAAGATCAAGCCGAAGAGGCCGGTCCGCACGGTGATGCCCAAGCCGACGGTGAAGAAGGCCCCCGGCTCGGCCTCGCGGCCCCGGATCAAGAGTTCTCCGGCCACAGCGCCCACCCGCCGTGCTCAGCTCGTGATGTCCCGGGTCGAGCCCTGGTCGGTGATGAAGTTCAGCTTCATGGTCTCGCTGGTCGGGTTCGTGATCTTGCTCGTCGCGGTCGCGGCGCTCTACTACGTGCTGAGCAAGCTTGGCGTGTTCCACTCGATCCAGGCGACGATCACGGACGTGACGTCCAGCAAGGGCAGCCCCGGGTCGGACGCCGGTGGCCAGTGGTTCTCCGCTTCCCGGATCCTCGGCTACACCATGATCGTCGGTGCCATCAACGTCGTGCTGATCACGGCCCTGGCCACGGTCGGCGCGATTATCTACAACCTGGTCGCAAAGCTGGCCGGCGGCATCGAGGTCACTCTCAAGGAGACCGACTGAGCGCGCACCTTCAGCTTGCGGTAGCCTAGGCCGGCGTACCCGGTCTTCGGCAGCCGATCGGGTCGCCCCGGGGCCTGTAGCTCAGTCGGTTAGAGCGCTTCCCTGATAAGGAAGAGGTCCGTGGTTCAAGTCCACGCAGGCCCACCCCGCATCATCCCAGTTCACACGGCCCTCCGGGGCATCCATCGTGCTTTCTTCCTGATCCGCCAGGGGCCTTCCGTGCCCCACCGATGACTACTTGCGGACGCGGAAGCGAAGGATGGTGACGGCTCCCGCCCGCGTGCTGTCGAGCGGTTCCAGGTCTATCCTCGCGAGACCCGGGGCGGAGTAGAACCGGATGCCGTCGCCGAGCAGCACCGGCAGGACGTACACCAGGATCTCGTCGACGAGTCCCCGCTGCAGGCACTGGCGGGCCACGTCGGCACCGAGGATCTCAAGGTTCTTGCCGCCTGCGGCGTCCAGTGCCGTGGCGACCGCTTCCGCGATGTCACCGGTGAGGTACGTGACCTCCGGGGCCGGCGGGTCCGGTGGCCTATGGGTGAGGACGAACGTGGGCCCGGAGAAGGGGTAGCCTTCGTCGCTCGATGCTGCCCCCCGCTCGTTGTTGGCGTCCATCCTGTCGCCTACCTCGTCGGTCCGCCGGCCGATGAGCATGGCGCCGGTGGCCGCCGCGATCTCCGCCAGCCAGGGCGCGCCCGGCTGTATGAAGTCGAAGATCCAGTCCATCGCGTCACCGGGACCGGCGATGAAGCCGTCGAGCGACATCGACCTGTTCACGACCACCTTGCCGCTCATCCCACTGCCGTCCAGCCGTCGAACTCGATTGCCACAGCCGCGTCCCCTTCTTCTGTCGCGGGCTTGGCCCCGCGTCCGCAGTGATGACGTTAGCGGCGCCCCGGATCTCATCGGCCCGACAGGGAGCGGGCCTACTGATCAAAGGATCGTGCCCCGCGACGTACCCAATCAGGGAGTCCCTCAGGGGACGGGAGCGGTATACGAGCTATAGAGTGGTTACGGAGCGGAAGGAGGGTCGCGGTGGGGATCGGCCCTTTTGTCGCGCTAGTCGTGCTGGCCGTCGCGTGGGTTTCCGTCCTCGCGAGGATGGCGTTCGACCGTCTTGGGATCAAGCCCCTGCCCGCGGGCCGTCGCCTGCAGGGCTACGGAATCCTGCTGTGCACGACCGGGCCCCTGATCGACGCCTCCACGGAGGTCGGTGGCTGGTCGCAGGATCGGTACATCGCGAACATGGTCGTGCTGCCGCTGGTCCTGGCCGGCCTGGCCATCCTTGTTGGCGGTCTGGTGAGGGAGCGTCGCGAGCGTACCCAACGCCGCACATCGGAGCTGTGACAACTGTCGCTCGAGCAAGCAGGCGACCTGCTGGTACGTGAAGCAGAAGCTGGAGCGTGGTCCCGCGCCCAGCGCCCAACAGCATGGATGGCACCATCGCTGTTTCTGTTTGTTACACGATGGTCCGTCCACACCAATGACCGTCCGCACGGCTAGCCAAGGCCGCGCCCCCTATGACCATCTACGCGAAGGTTATCCCGGCCGCCAGGCCAGGCGGACCGGCACATGCCCGGCCGTTCTAATTTAGGTCCGCCAAATCTGCCCGCCACATCCGTCCCGAATCCGGCAGATTGGTCCGAAACCCGGTACCAAGCTCGCCCCCGAGGCCCCTACATGACCGCCGAGGCACTGTGGTTAAGGATTAGCCGGTCCCAGGCGGCAACTTCTTAACCGGTAACGGGTTGGCGCTCGTATCTCACCCGGGCCTATCCGGCGAATGTGGGTGAGGCATAGAACCATCAGATAGCGTCTTCGCGTGACCTCCGCCGTGCCATTTCAGTACCTCATGCACCTGCTGACCGTGCCGGTTCTCGCGGGCGGCATCGAGACGACGTTCATATTCGACACGGGAATCGGGGTCAGCCTGATCTCTGAATCCCTGGCCGCCAAGGTCGGCTGCTCACCCAGCGGCTCGACCTACACCGGCCGCAGAATGTCGGGTCATCCCGTGACGATACCTATGGGATCACTGAACGCGCTCCAGCTCGGAAACGCCCGCAGCGAGAACGTTGACATCGGCATCTTCGACATGACCGCGATGGCGGGCCTCGACGATGTCGAGGGATTCATCTCCCTATCCCATTTCCGGTCTACGCCCGTGACGGTCGACTACCGGGCTGGAACCATTGTCATCGAGGACCAGCAGTCCCTTGCCGACCGGGCGGGACGAGGCACGTGCGTCGCCATCGACGTGCGTCATGACGGCCGATACTCGACCGACGTTTACCTCGGGCTTGACCTGCCGGGCGGGCGAACAATCACCGTCGAGGTCGACACCGGCAGCAACACCCTCATCCTGGACGAAACGCTCGCCGGACACGCCGGAATCGACCTGCACGCGGCGACCACCCGCACCGCGACCGGGACCGACGAAACCGGACACAGCTTCGCCCGCTACTTCGCCACCCTGTTCGGGGAGATCAGCCTGGCCGCGGCGCCCGCCTGCCGTCAGGCCAGTCCCGACGTCATGTTCCAGAAGATCATCCACGACGGGCTCGTCGGCGATGACTTCCTCCGGAACTTCGTCACCACCTACGACCTCGCCAACTCCCGGATGATCTTCGCGCTTCCCCGCCCTAAGGCGTGACGGTCTCCCCACCCCAAGACTCCGGCGCGACGTCCTCGAGCGTCTCCGAAAACGTCCACTGATGGCCCGCGAAGTCCTCGGCGTTGTACTGCCGTTCGCCATACACCTGGTCGGTCGGCTCCATCAGGATGCGGGCGCCGTGCTGGCGCGCCCGCTGGCAGTGCGCCCGCGTATCCTCGACGCGCACCGTGACCGAGTGGGTGACCTCGCCAGCGCGCGGAGCGCGGCGATCGCCCCGTTCCTCGGCCACGATCAGCGCTCCGTCACCGAAACTGAGCTGCGCGCGGTGGTTCTCGCCGATTCTCAGCCGCTCCACGAACCCGAAGGCCTCGCTGAGCCAGGCGACCGCCTCGCGAACGTCGGGATAGATCAGGACCGGGATGACGGTGGACGTCGGGATCGAACGGTTCGGCTTCATGCCGCCAAACTATGGCCGCCGCCCGGGCGTCTGGCCATCGATCGGCGATCCGGGCCATCCCGCGCCGCGCCAGCGCGCCAGACGCTCCTCCAGCGTCCAGCACACCCGGTGCAGTTCATCGAGATGGCGTGAGGAAGGAGCCCGCGTGTACGCCCGGGTCGACAGCAGGTCGATCCGCGTCCCGTCCGTGCAATCGACCACCACGCAGAAGCCGCCCCACAGCCAGCCCGGGCGGTCGACCCGGAACCCCGCGATTCGCTGCCACGGCACCCGGACCGTCCGCGCCGCCCGCCGGTCGATTAATCCCTCATCGGTGACGATCAGGCACGTCCTCATGATCGGTGCCGCCAGGCTCAGCAGGGCAGCGGCCACCAGGCCTCCCGCGAGCGGGCCTATGTAGTGAAACGCTCTCCAGCCGAACCACGCAGCCAGCAGCACCATGAAGAGGGCCCGCCAGCGCCGCTCAGGGGAGACAAATCGAAACGTTGACAATCGCGTCCTCCCGCAGGAGAGCAGCCCGACCCCAAGGGATCGGCTCCATGGTGCCACGTGCAGCGTGGTCAGCAACAGCGCGAGAACGACCTATCCGCCGAGCCGTCCGGAACGAAGCTGCTGAAAGCGCGAGAACGACCTATCCGCCGAGCCGTCCGGAACGAAGCTGCTGAACCAGGACTTCCGCCTCGCTGTGCTCGAGGTCCCTGGTCGCGGTCAGCAACGTCACCGGGCCGGCCCTTGCTTCGTCACGAAGGTGACGCAGTGCCTCCGCCTGTTCGGGTTCCTTCAGCTCGGCCTGGTATCGCCGCGTGAACTCGGCGAACCTGGCCGGCTCGTGGCCGTACCAGCGCCGGAGCTCGTCCGACGGCGCCACCGCCTTGAGCCACTCGTCGAGGCAGGCCTTCTCCTTGGACAGGCCGCGAGGCCACAGCCGGTCCACCAGCACGCGTCGGCCATCCGACGGCGTGGCCGCCTCGTACACCCGGCGCGCCCGAACCTCTCCCGCCATGGCACCCTCCTTGGCGCGCGCCAACATCACGTCCTGATCGATGTACCTGTGCGGTTTCTGCCCGCCCGGAGGTACATCCACTCGAATGGGGACGTGTCAGGCGCCGTGACGGCCAGCGAATGCCCGCCGTGGCCGGGGGAATGCTCCGGTGCCGACGCCAGCGGTTACCGTGCGCTGGTCCGTTCGCTGGCCGGAAATGCGCCAGGCCCGCCAGCACGGGGGAAGCTGGCGGGCCCGGCGGGATCCAGCCGCAGCCTGGCGGCGCCGAGGTGATGGAAGGGGGGCAGCCGCGGCAGCCGGCACAGGCTGGGCGATCACTAGACCATAACGCCGTCGTTGCCGCGATGGATGCCGATCATACGGAGTTCTAACGAACCTCCTAACAACCCTCGACCGTCACAACCACCATGGTGACCGGTGGAAATGCCCGACGCCACCGTAAGAGCCGCGATGCGGCGGAGGCCGATGGGGCGGCCAAGGGCGGTGAGGAGGCGGGGGCGACGAGGTGGGCTCGGGGCTGGGCGCGGGGCTGGGCGCGGGGGTGGGCGTCGGAGTGGGCGTCGGCGTCGGAGTGGGCGTCGGCGTCGCGGTGGGCGTCGGCGTCGGAGTCGGTGCGGGCACTTGGGTCGGCGTCGGGGTGGGCGTCGGAGTCGGCGCGGGCTTCGGGACACGAGCCGAGACCGATGGGGTACCTTGCGTCGGTTTGTGGGCGGGGGTGGCGGTCGCGGTCGGCGCCGCCGACTGCAGCGGCGTCGAGGGCGAAGGGCTCGGCCGGTGCTCGGACCGCATGCTGGCCACCGCCGAGGGCACGTCGGCGCATGCGATGAGGCCGCATGGGGCGCCCTGCGCGTTGGGGTGGCCCTGGCCGCCGGAATCATAGCTGGCCAGGATCGTCCCGGCTCCCCCGATCACTACCAGTCCGGCCGTCGCCCACACCACCGGGCTGCGCCCGTGCCGGGAAAGCCACGAATATCGTCGGCCGCCCGACGGCGGTGGCTTCGTTGCTTCCGGCGGCTCGGCAGAGTCGCCTGATGGCCCTATCGGCATGTGGTTCCCCTCCCTGAACCGCCAACGGCTATCAAATTTAACATAGTGACTAATGACGGATTTCAACGTATATGAGCCGTCGACTACGACGGCCCTCGCCCGGGAAGCCGCAGCTCAGCTGCAGGCGGAACCGTCGAATGTGCAGCTCGCAGGCTCAGTTGTGCCGCCTACCGCGACGAAGTTCACCGTCGCCGAGGCACCGGGCTCGATAACCTGATCGTCGGATGCGGGAGTCAGGGTCAGGCTGTCCCCGTCGAATTGCCACTCGGCATTCCAGACGTACCGCACCTGATCGCCGGGCAGCGTGATCGTGATCTGCCAGCCGCTTACCGCTGAGTCGCCTTGGTTGTCGATGGTGAGCTCGCCCTGGAATCCCCCGGGCCATTGACGCGGCGTGGAAAACGTGACGGTCACGTCCGGCAGGGCCGGAGTCGGCGAGATCGTCGGCACGGGCACAGGTAGTGGTGACGACGAAGGCGAAGGCGTCGGCCTCGGACCTGGCGTCGCGGCCGATGAGGTGCTGGCCGACGGCGTCGGCGAGGCCGACCTGGTGATCTGTTCCGCGCCGGGGCCTAGCGCGGTGGACGGCATGGCGCGGGCTGGGGTCGAGGTACCGCCGCTGGGCACGGCGGCACACGCGACCAGCCCGCAGAGCTTGGCCGCGGTGTTTGTGGGCGCCTTTCCGGGCGGCTGGGCCAGCGCGAGTGCCGCGCCAGCACCGCCAATGGCTACGAGCGCCGCCGCCGCGCACGCCACATACCGCCCACGCCGCATTAACATGCGTGGGCTGATGCGTCCGATGACCCCGTCAACATATTCCCCCTTGAAGCCAAAATGTTATGTAACCCAACGTAGCAGCCGTAGCCCTTGTGATGGTGGTGTTACTAAAGAACTTCGCCGTGTCGGGGTGCGCGGGAGAGGAGGGTTGTGACACGGGGTAACCCGGTCCCCCCAGGAAAGGTTCCTCGCACGCCACCAAGCGCACACCCGACGCAGGCCCGGGGTGGGCCCCTCAGCCGGGCCGGGCGGGGTGGCCGGGTCACCCGGGGTGGCCGGGTAGCCGGGCCGGGCGGGGTGGCCGGGTCACCCGGGGTGGCCGGGCGGGTAGCCGGCTCATCGAGTAGCCGAGTCATCAGGTAAACCGGGTCACCGGGTTCACCGGGTCACCGGGTTCACCGGGTCACCGGGTTCACCGGGTCACCGGGTAAACCCGGTAGCCGGGTGACCGGGTCCACGATGGTCGGCCACGGCAGGTGGCACGGGGGCACGCGAGACGGACATCCCTGGTCAGACGATAAGAGATCCCTTAATCCG